>NZ_MKRU01000093.1:0-28100 GCF_001897985.1 Microbacterium sp. 69-7
AGGTGCTCACGAGCGACTCGTCGCGCTACTGGGATGCCGCCGCCTGGGCGCGCGGGACGACCCCCGCCGAGCGGATGGCGAGCTTCGACAAGCAGATCGTCCGCGACTGGCTCGCCGCGGCCTGGAACGGGCAGGGGACGCCGCCCGAGCTGCCCGCCGAGATCGTCGAGCGCACGGCCGCCAAGTACCGCGAACTGCTCGAGAAGCTGACCGACTGACGGGGAGGCGCGTTTCGACTCGCTGCGCTCGCGGGGCGACCGGAGAGGTGAGCGCGCGGCGTAGCCGCGCGTCGAAACGCCCGGACGTGGTGGCGGCGTCGGTCGCCTCGGTGCTCGATGCCACGCGGCAGGCCGTGACACCTCAGCATCTGCCGCGGGGCGAGCGCAACTGAGAGGGGAGCGCTCTTTCACGGCGCGCGTGCGCGGCTCACAGCCCGCTCCCAGGTAGCCTGACCTGGGCATCCGCCGCCCGCCCCACCGCCGACCGCACGGCCGACCGCCCCGCCGAAGAAGGAGCACGAGCATGCCCATCTGGACCACCCACGGAGACGGCCGCACCGTCGAGCCCGGCGCCGTCGTCAAACCGCACGAGCGGCTCGGATGGCCGGCGACGATCGCCATCGGCGCCCAGCACGTGGTGGCGATGTTCGGCGCGACCTTCCTCGTGCCGCTGCTGACGGGCTTCCCCGTGTCGACGACGCTGCTGTTCTCCGGCGTCGGGACGATCCTGTTCCTGCTGCTGACCGGCAATCGCCTGCCGAGCTACCTCGGCAGCTCGTTCGCGTTCATCGCGCCGATCCTCGCCCTCGGCCCGGGCGGCGGCAAGGCGCTGGAGACCGGCGAGCAGATCAGTCAGGCCCTGCTCGGCGTGTTCGTCGCCGGCGTGCTGCTGGCCGGCATCGGGCTGCTCGTGCAGGCCACCGGCACCGGCTGGATCGAGAAGCTCATGCCCCCGGTCGTCTCCGGCGCGATCGTGGCGCTCATCGGCCTGAACCTCGCGCCCGTGGCGTGGACGAACTTCCAGCAGGACGCGCTGCTCGGCGGCATCACGCTGGCCGCCTGCATCCTGTTCGCCGTGTTCTTCCGCGGCTTCCTGGGGCGCATCTCGATCTTCCTCGGCGTCGTCGTCGGCTACGTCGTGGCCGCGCTGATGGGCCGCGTGAAATGGGACGGCGTCGCGGATGCCGCGTGGGTCGGCCTCCCCCAGTTCCACCTGCCGGCGTTCGGCGACGCGCACGCGTGGGTGATGCTGCCGATGTTCCTGCCGGTGATCCTCGTGCTGATCGCCGAGAACGTGGGCCACGTGCGTGGCGTCGCCACCATGACCGGCGATCCCTCGATCAACAAGCGCACCGGACGGGCCCTCATCGCCGACGGCCTGGCGACCACCATCGCGGGCTTGGGCGGAGGCTCGGGCACGACCACCTACGGCGAGAACATCGGCGTCATGGCCGCAACCCGTGTGTACTCGACGGCCGCCTACTGGGTCGCCGGCACCGTGGCGATCCTGCTGGCCTTCTCCCCGAAGATCGGCGCAGTGATCTTCGCGATGCCCGCGGGCGTGCTCGGCGGCGTGACGACCGCGCTCTACGGCCTCATCGGCGTCATCGGCATCAAGATCTGGGTCGACAACCAGGTGGACTTCTCCCGCCCGGTCAACCAGTACACGGTCGCCGTGGCCTTCGTCATCGCGATCGCGGGCTTCACGATGAACCTCGGAACGCTCAGCTTCGGCGCCATCGTTCTGGGCACCGTGGCCGCTCTCGTCATCTACCACCTCGGCAACGCCATCGCCCGGGCGCGCAAGACCGGCGCGGATGACGGCGGGCCGATCGTGCCCATCGGCCCGCTCGGCGGCGACCCCGAGAACGTCGGCTGACGCTCGGCGCCGGATCGACGGACGCGGGGCGGTGCCGACCGACGCGGCGCCCCGCGGATGCCGGGGTCAGGCGGAGTCGCGGACGATGAGCTCCGTCGGCAGGATCGTCACACGGTCGGGCGTGCCGCCGGAGAAGATCGACAGCAGCATGTCGGCCATGCGCTCCCCCTGCTCGTGGGAGGGCTGGCGCATCGTCGTGAGCTGCGGGCTGACGGTGCGCGCGACGGGCGAGTCGTCGAAGCCCACGATCGCGACGTCCTCGGGAACGCGGATGCCCGCGCGTCCGAGCGCCGCGAGCGCACCGCGAGCCATCAGATCGCTCGCGACGAAGAGCGCGTCGAACTCCACTCCCGCATCGAGGATCCGCTGCATCGCGGCCGAGCCGCCGTCGGCCGTGAAGTTGCCGTCCTCCTCGGCGACCGGCTCGAGCCCGGCGGCGGAGAGCGCATCGCGAAAGCCCACGAGACGGTCGATGCCGGCCGGCATCGTGACAGGGCCGGCGATCGTCGCGATGCGGCGGAAGCCTCGACCGATCAGATACTCGGTCGCCTCGCGTCCGCCGGCGACGTTGTCGACGTCGACGTAGTAGTCGCGTTCGCGCTCCCGTACGGGACGGCCGCCGTAGACGACCGGCACGACGTGCGCGATGCGGTCGATGAACGTGTCGCTCGTGTGGTGCGAGACGACGATCGCACCGTCGACGGCGCCGCTGCGCACGTATGCCGAGGTCTTGTCACCCGGATCGTCGCTCGCGATGATCAGGTTGAGCACGTACTCCGACCGGCTGAGCCGCGTGTTGATTCCCGACACGACCGAGGCGAAGAACGGGTCGCCGAAGAACCGGGTGGTGTCCTCGGGCACGACGAATGCGATCGCCATCGTGGCGCGGCTCGCGAGCGAGCGCGCGGCACGGTTGGGCACGTAGTTCAGGTCCGCGATGGCGCGCCGCACCGCTTCCAGAGCCGCCGGGCTCACGGCCGTGGAGCCGTTGACGACGCGGGAGACGGTCGACCGCGACACTCCCGCGGCGGCCGCGACCTCTTCGATCGTCGGGGCGACGCGCGGGGTGTCGATGGTCACGGGCTACCTCTGAAGAGTCGAGATCGGAGCGCCGGGATGCGGGACGGCCCCGGAGACCGGAACCGCCGCGTCGTCGAGTGCGCGGGCGGCGATGACCCGACGATACTCCAGCGCGCTGTCTTTCGCGGTGCGCACCTGGGTGTCGTAATCGACGTGAACGATCCCGAAGCGCTTGGCGTATCCCCACGCCCACTCGAAGTTGTCCAGGAGCGACCAGTAGAAGTAGCCCCGCACGTCCACGCCCGCATCGGCGGCGTCGAGGATCGCGTCCAGATGGGCGAGCAGGAACTGCGTGCGCTCGAGGTCGTGGACGCGGGCGACGCCGTCCTCGACGACGAGCTCGTCGTCGTAGGAAGCGCCGTTCTCGGTGACGTACAGGGCGGTGCCGGCCGGCTGGGCGTACTCGGCCCAGACGCGCTGCAGCAGACGCGTCAGCCCCTCGGGCTGCACCTCCCAGTGCATGTTGGTGCGCGGCAGACCACGATCGTGCCAGTAGATGCCCTCGTGCGACGGGAAGGGGGATGCCGCGGGCCGGTCGGTCGGCGCATCGCCCGGCAGCGGTGGCTGCGGGTCGGGTGCGCCACCCACGAACTCGCCGTGGTAATAGTTCACCCCGAGCGCGTCCAGCGGCTGCGAGATGGTGTTCAGGTCGCCCGGCTGATTCGCCGCCTCGAGCGCGTCGATGGCCTCGGGCGCGACGGCGCGGATGTCCTCGATCACATCGGCGGGGTACGCGCCGCGGAAGATCGGGTCGAGGAACCACCGGTTGAACTGCCCGTCGATGCGGCGGGCAGCATCGGCATCCGCGGCATCCGCGGGGTCGACGGCGTCGGCCACCGTGAGGTTCAGCGTGATGCCGAGGCGCAGATCGGCGTCGCGCTCACGCAGCTCGCGCACGACCGCCCCATGGCCGAGCATGAGGTGGTGGGCGGCGAGCACGCCATCGGTCACGCTGTAGCGGCCCGGCGCGTGGATGCCCGCGGTGTAGCTCAGGAAGGACGAGCACCAGGGCTCGTTGAGCGTCGTCCAGTTCTGCACCCGGTCGCCCAGCGCGTCGTGAACGCTCAGCGCGTACTCGAGGAACTGCTCGCTCGTCGAACGGACGGTCCAGCCGCCCTTCTCCTCGATCGCCTGCGGCATGTCCCAGTGATACAGCGTGAGCCACGGCAGGATGTCGTTGGCCCGCAGCTCGTCGACCAGGCGCTCGTAGAAGTCGAGCCCCTTGCGGTTGACCGGCCCCCCGTCGGGACGCACCCGCGACCACGAGACCGAGAAGCGATACGTGTCGAGACCGAGGTCCTTCATGAGGGACACGTCGTCGCGGAAGCGGTGGTAGTGATCGCACGCGACATCACCGTTGTCGGCGGCGATCACAGCGCCGGGCACGCGGCTGAACGCGTCCCAGATGGATGCCGTGCGACCGTCCTCGAAAGCAGCGCCTTCGATCTGGTAGGCGGCGGTGGCCGCGCCGAAGAGGAAGCCCTCCGGGAAGGAGCGGGAGAACTCTGTCATGAGTCGACCTTTCTGAAGCGGTCGGGCGCTCAGCCCTTGACCGCGCCTTGCATAATGCCACTGACCAGCTGCTTGCCAGCGAAGACGAACAGGATCAGCAGCGGAATCGTGGCCAGAAGCACGCCCGCGAGCACGATCGAGTAGTCGATGAAGTAGTTGGACTGCAGCAGCGACAGCGCCACGGGCAGCGTCGGGTTCTGTCGGTCGAGAACGATGAACGGCCAGAAGAAGTTGTTCCACGCCGACACGAAGGTGAACAGCGCAAGCATGGCAGCGGCGGGCCGCGCGGCCGGTAGGCCGACGGTGAGGAAGGTGCGGAACGAGCTCGCCCCGTCCACGCGGGCCGCCTCGATCAGCTCGTCGGGCACCGCCTGGCGCAGGTACTGCGTCATCCAGAACACGCCGAACGCGCTCACGAGGGCGGGCACGATGATCGCGCCGAGCTGACCGGTCCAGCCCATGTCGCTGAACAGGATGTACAGCGGCACGACGCCGAGCTGGGTGGGGACGGCCATCGTCGCGATGACGAAGACGAGCAGCCAGCTCGATCCCTTGAACGTGAGCTTGGCGAACGCCCAGCCTGCGAGCGTGGAGAAGAACACGACCGAGATGGCGATCAGGCCGGAGCTGATGATCGAGTTCCACAGGGCCATCCAGAAGTTCACGGCCGGATCGTTCATGACCTTCGCGGCGTTGGCGAAGAAGTTGCCGCCCGGGATCCACGACATGTTGGGGTCGCGGATCGTGTACGAGTCGCCGGAGCCGATCAGCAGCGACCAGTAGAAGGGGAAGAGGCTGCCGACGAGCACGGCGGCGAGGCAGGCGTAGACGATCCAGCCCGGGCGGGTCCCCTTGACGTGGCGCGGACGACGCTTCTTCTCACCCCGGCCCGGGGTCGGCAGCGCGTCGTCGACGACGGGGACGGCCTGTTCGTTGAGGACGCTCATCGCGTCACCTCCGCTGATTCGTTCGTGCGACGGGGTTCGGATGCCGCCGCGCGATCGGCGGCGACCGCGGCACGGGCTGCGCGTCGAGCGGCGCGCATCTGTGCCCGGGTGAGGGTGTTGCGGCTTCCTTCGTCGCGCACCAGGTTGCGGGTGATGAAGAGGTTGATGACGCCGATCACCAGGATGATGATGAAGAGGATCCAGGCCAGCGCGGCGGCGCGGCCCAGGTTCCACTGGCCCCAGCCGAGGTCGTAGAGCCAGAGCGAGATCGTCAGCCACTGGTTGTTCGCGCCGCCGGTGCCGGTCTGGTCGTACATGCGCGGCTCGTCGAAGATCTGCAGGCCACCGATGGTGGACGTGATGATCACGAAGATCAGGGTGGGGCGCAGGCTCGGCAGGGTGATCGCGAAGAACTGGCGCACCTTTCCGGCGCCGTCCACCGTCGCGGCCTCGTAGTAGTCGCGCGGGATGGCCTGCATCGCCGCCAGCAGGATGAGGGTGTTGTAGCCGGTCCAGCGGAAGTTCACCATCGTGGCGATCGCGATGTGGCTGGCGAAGGTGTCGGAATGCCACATGACGGGAGGCAGTCCGATGCTGCTCAGCCAGGTGTTGATGATGCCGTACTGGTCACCGAACATGTTCGAGAAGATCAGGGCCACGGCGACCGGGGCCATGACGTACGGGACGAGCACGCCCATGCGCCAGAAGGTCTTGGCGCGGATGTTCTGATCCAGCAACGCCGCGATGAACACGGCGGCGATGAGCTGCGGCACCGACGACAGCAGGAAGATGCTGAAGGTGTTGCGCAGCGCCGCCCAGAACTTCGGGTCGGAGATCACGGTGGCGTACTGGTCGAACCCGACGAACGTGCCGGAGTTTCGCACCAGGTCCCAGTCCATGAAGGAGATCACCGCGGTGTACCCGATCGGGAAGAGCCCGACGACGAGGAACAGGATGAAGAACGGGGAGATGTACAGGTACGGCGAGAGCTTGAGGTCCCACGAGCTCAGCCGGCTGCCGAAGCCGATCCGTTTCGGCTGACGCGCGGCGATGGCGGCGGTGCCGCGCACGCGCGTGGAGGTTCTGGTGGTGTCCACTCTTCAGTCCTTCGATCTCGTGGTTGAGGCAGGGAGCGGGCCCGGGAGGGTCCCCCGGGCCCGCTGTCACATGTCTGCCGTCGTCCTTACTTGATGGCGGCGACTTCCGTCTGCCACTGCGCCCACGAGGCGGCCTTGTCCTGCGTTCCCTCTTCGACGCGGGTCAGAGCCTTCTGCATCGCGTCGTTGATCTGGAAGTAGAACTGGCCCTTGAAGGGCGAGACGGTGACCGCGTTGGCGCGGTCGGTGAGGATCTGGCCCACCGGAGCGTTGTTGAAGAACTCGTTCTTCGAGCTCAGCAGCGTGTCGGACTTCATCGCGTCGACCTGGCTCGGGAACGTGCCGGCCGCCGCGAACGCCTTGAGCTGCGTCTCGGGGCTGGTCAGCCAGTCGGCGAGCTGCTGGGCAGCCGCGACGTTCTTGCCGTTGGCGGGGACGGTCAGGTACGAACCGCCCCAGTTGCCGCCGCCGCCGGGGAAGACGTTGGCGATGTCCCAGCCCTTGACGTCCTTGGCGTTACCGGAGATGACACCGAGCATCCACCCCGGGCAGAGCATCGTCGCGAACGAGCCGTTGGACAGGCCGGCCATCCAGTCGTCGGACCACTGGCTGAGGTGGGCGGACTGCGTCTTGGCGGCGTCGAGCACCTGGTTGTAGATCGTCTCGACCTGCGGGTCGATGGTGATCTTGCCGTCCGAGGGGTTCTCGTACGCGGCCTCGACCTGGTTGATCATGCCCTGGTAGGTGCCGCCGGCGGAGTCGAAGAACGCCTTTCCGGTCGCGGCGGTGTACTTGGCACCGGTGTCGAAGTAGGTCTTCCAGTCGCCGGTGAGCAGCTTCGCGACCGACTCGCGGTCGGTCGGCAGGCCCGCCGCGGCGAACAGGTCGGAGCGGTAGCAGACGCCCTCGGGACCGATGTCGGTGCCATAGCCGATGAGGTTGCCCTTGGGGTCGGTGGCGGCCTTGGTCTTCCAGTCCAGCCAGCGGCTCTTCAGGTCGGCGGGAACGGGGGCGAGCAGGTCGGAGTACTTCATGACCTCGGGCAGCCAGTCGACCTCGATGGCCTCGATGTCGGCGAGGCCGGTCTTGCCGAGCTTCTGGAAGTAGTTGGCGCGCGCGTCGTTGCTCGTGGCCGCCTTGTTGTGCACGATCGTGACGTTCGGGTGCTCCTTCGTGTACTCGGCGAACAGGGCGTCCGAGTATCCGAAGTCGTTGAAGGTCGCAACGGTCAGGGTGACCTTCTCGTTGGGGTCGGCCGTGGCTGCTCCGCCGCCGCCACCGGCACAGCCGGCGAGGACGAGGGCGGAGGTGGTCGCGACGCCGGCCACGAGGCCGATGCGCCGCAGTGCGCGTGTGTTCACGTGTCACTCCTTTGTGGATGTGTTTCAGGTGCGTGGGTTGCGTTCCCGTCTCCCCGCGTTACCGCGTCGCTATCGGAATGGGAGCGCTCTCACCGGACACCGATGACGTTATGGGATCGCTCCCAGGAATGCAAGGGAGCGCTCCCATGAGCCGATCACAGTTGCGTAACGGCGGCCGTGGCAATTCGCTGGCGTCCGCGTCGCCCGGCGTCGCGCTGGCAACGGATGCCGAGGGCGGGATGCCCGTAGACTGAGGGCGACCCCTTCCCTCCCGTGGCGCGCCGACTCCGGCATCCGTCGGCGGGACGACCCCGCGGCCGTCAGGCGGCCCTCAGGAGGACCGAATGCCCACCATCGTCGTCGATGTCATGCCCAAGGCCGAGCTGCTGGACCCGCAGGGCAAGGCCGTCGCCGGCGCCCTCGGCCGCCTCGGCGTGGAGGGCTTCTCGGCCGTCCGCATCGGCAAGCGCTTCGAGCTCACCGTCGACGTCGCCGACGAAAAGACCCTCGAGACGGTGCGCACCCTGGCCGACGAGGTGCTCTCCAACGCGGTGATCGAGGACGTCGTGGGCATCGAGGTCGTCGAATGACCGCACGCATCGGCGTCATCACCTTTCCGGGCTCGCTCGACGACGGCGACGCCCAGCGGGCGATCCGCCTCGCGGGCGCCGAGCCCGTCGCCCTCTGGCACGGGTCGCACGACCTCGAGGGCGTCGACGCGCTCGTGCTGCCGGGTGGCTTCAGCTACGGCGACTACCTGCGCGCCGGTGCGATCGCCGCGCTCGCCCCGATCATGACCGAGGTGAAGGACGCGGCCGCCAAGGGCATGCCCGTGCTGGGCATCTGCAACGGCTTCCAGATGCTCGTGGAGGCTCATCTGCTGCCGGGCGGTCTGATCCGCAACGCCCACCAGCAGTTCATCCGGCGCGACCAGCGCCTGCGCGTGGAGAACGCGTCGACCGCGTGGACCTCGGCGTTCGAGACCGGCCAGGAGATCACGATCCCCCTCAAGAACGCGGACGGCGGCTACATCTGCTCGGCCGAGACGCTGAAGCGAATCGAGGGCGACGGACTCGTCGCGTTCCGCTACCTCGGCGTGAACCCCAACGGCTCGCTGGACGATATCGCGGGTCTCACGAACGAGCACGGCAACGTCGTCGGCCTCATGCCCCACCCCGAGCACGCGGTGGAGCCGGGCTTCGGCCCGAACACCCCCGACGCAATGCGCTCGGGCGTGGACGGCCTGGGCTTCTTCACCTCGGCGATCGCCGCCGTGGTGGGCGCCGCGGCCTGAGCGCCGCCGCCGCTGCTGCTGCTGCTGCCATCGCCGCCGCTGTCATCGCCGCCGCCGCCATGCCGAACTGCAAGGCCCCGCGGGCGACACGCGGGTGAGGTTCGCCGGCGAGCGGCGTGTTGCGCGGCATCCCTTGCAGTTGGGTCGCGGGTGCGGCGACGTGGGGCGGTCGCGGGCGAAGCTCGGGTGGGGCGCGGGCGCCGCGGCCTGAGCGCCGCCGCCATGCCGGACTGCAAGGCTCGGCGGGCGACACGCGGGTGAGGCCCGCCGCCGAGCCGCGTGTTGCGCGGCATCCCTTGCAGTTGGGTCGCGGGTGCCGCGCGGGCGCGGCGGGGGCGGGGGTCAGGCGGGGGTGTCGCGGTCGCGGCCGTGCCACAGGTCGGCGCACTCGATGCGCGCGGCGCCGTGAGCACGCAGGAAGGCGCCGGCACCGGCGTCTCCGGTCAGCTCGTCCGCCAGCTGCGACCAGTGGGCGCGACCGATCAGCACGGGGTGGCCCGGACGCCCCCGATACACGGCCTGACGGAGGGCGTGCGCCTCGGCATCCCGCATGATCCGTCGGCACGCGGATGCCGGGAGCTCCGGCACGTCGACGGGAACGAGCAGCGCGGCCACCGCGCTCGACGCGGCGGCGGCGTCGAGCCCGGCACGTACGGATGCCGAGAGCCCCTGCTCCCACGCGGCGGCGGACACCACGACGGCATCCGGAGGGACGAGCCGTCGCGCCTCGTCGGCGGCGGCACCGAGCACGACCACGATCGGATCGCAGCCCGCGGCGCGGAGCGCACCCACCGCGCGCGCGACCCACGGTGCGCCCGCGGGCGTTCGAGCGAGCGCCTTGGGCCCACCGAAGCGGGTTCCCGCGCCCGCGGCCAGGACGATGCCGCAGACCGTCACGGCACGACGGCGGACGGCACGACGGCGGACGCCGCGACGTCGGCGGCGATCGGCGCGCACACCGCGGCGCCCACTGGGGGCCGCACCGCCGACACGGCGCCTCCGCGTCCGGCGGCATGGATCGGACCGGCCAGGACCGACAGCCGTGCACCCGACCCGCCCCGGCGATCGGCGATGATCTCGGCAAGAATCGACAGGGCGGTCTCGTCGGCGCAGACGCCGCCGAGGTCGAGGCCGATCGGGGAGCGCAGGCGCGCGAGCTCGGCGTCGCGCACGCCGGCGTCGCGGAGGCGGCGGAGGCGGTCGTCGTGGGTGCGGCGGCTGCCCATGGCTCCGACGTAGTCGGCGGCAGAGCCGAGCGCGACCCGCAGCGCCGGGACGTCCAGTCGCGGATCGTGACTCAGCACGCAGATCGCCGTCGGCCCGTCGAGCCGCTCGCCGGCCAGATAGCGGTCGGGCCAGTCGACCACGACCTCTGCACCGGGAAAGCGGTCGGCGTTGGCGAAGACCTCCCGCGGATCGACCACGCTCACGCGCTGCCCCATCGCCTGACCCAGGCGGGCGAGCGCGACGGCGAACTCCACGGCGCCCACCACGATGAGCCGCGGGCGCGCGCCGACCTCGACGACGATCGCATCGGCGTGCGGCGCGGCATCCGTCCCCGACGCGGCAGCGGTCCCGTGCTCGACGACACCCGTCCCACGGAGAGCGCCCGACGTCACGAGACGGAAGCGGGTGGGGATGCCGGCGGCATCCCGCTCCGCCAGCAGCGCGAGCTGGGCCGCCGCGGCGCCGCCGGGCAGCACGGGGCGCACGAGCACCTCGACCGCTCCCCCGCAGGTGAGGCCCGCGGCGAGGCCCTCGCCGTCGCTGTAGCCGAAGCTGTCGACCGACACCGCTCCGCTGTCGATCGCCTCGAGACACCGCTCGTAGACGGCGCCCTCGACACACCCGCCGGACACGTTTCCGAACACTGCGGCATCCGAGACGATCATGCTCGCCCCGACCGGCCGCGGCGCGCTGCCCGAGACCGCGACGACCGTCGCGATCGCGAACGCACGCCCCTCGCGCACCCACTGGGCCGCCGGGGACAGGATCTCGCGCATGGTCGTCACCGTAATCGCCGCTCGTTGCGAGCCTGTTGCGTGCGCGTGAAACACGGGCGAAACGGCACTCTGTTTCACTCGGACTCGATCCGGTCCGCGCACCCGACGCCGCGGACGGGACGCGAAACAGATCGGAGCGGCACATGGACATCACCAGCGTGCGCTCGTTCCGGACGGCGCGCACCCGCGAGGACCTCCTGCTCGCGCCGGGTGAGACGATCATGGCGGGCGGCACGTGGCTGATGAGCGAGCCGCAGCCGGCAACGACCGGTTTCGTCGACCTCACCGGCATGGGCTGGCCCGACCTCGACGCCGATGCCGAGGGCCTGCGCATCGCCGCGACGTGCACCATCGCTCGGCTCGTCGCCTTCTCGAGGGAGGCTCCGGCGTCGTGGACCGCCGCCGCGATGATCCCCGATGCCGCGAACGCCCTCCTCGCCTCGTTCAAGATCTGGAACACCGCCACCGTCGGCGGCAACATCTGCCGCGCCTTCGCGGCGGGCGCGATGGTGGCGCTCTGCGTCGGGCTCGACGGGGTCGCCGAGATCTGGAGCGGCGAGGGCGACCGTGAGCTTCCCGTCGCCGAGCTCGTCACCGGCAACGGCACGACCTCGCTTGAGCGCGGCGAGGTGCTGCGCGCGATCCGCCTGCCGGCGAAGGCGCTGCGCTCCCGCGCCGCGCTGCGCAAGATCGCCCTCGCCGAGCACGGCCGTTCGGGAGCCGTCGTCACGGGCCGGGTCGACCCGGATGGCGCCAGCGTCTTCGGGGTGACGGCGGCGACCTGGCGGCCCACGGTGCTGCGCTTCGCTACGCTGCCGGATGCCGCGACCCTCGCCGCCGCGATCGAGGACTCCTCGGGGTATTACACCGACCCGCTCGGGTCGGCGGACTGGCGTCGCGGTGTCGCCGTCGCACTCGCGGAGGACATCCGGAGGGAGCTCGCATGAAGTGGGTCGTCGACGGCGCCGAGGTGGATGCCGAGCCGCGTCCCGGCCAGTGCCTGCGCACTCTCCTGCGCGAGACGGGCCACACCGAGGTCAAGAAGGGGTGCGACGCGGGCGACTGCGGCGCGTGCACGGTGCTGCTGGACGGCGACCCCGTGCACTCCTGCCTCATTCCTGCCGTTCGCGTCGAAGGTCGACACGTCACCACGGCGGCCGGACTCGCGCCGGGCGACGAGCTGCATCCGGTGCAGGAGGCGCTGGCGACCGGATTCGGGTTCCAGTGCGGGTTCTGCACGCCGGGCATGAGCGTGACGGCCTCGACCCTCTGCGAGAGCGACCTCGACGACCTCGACCGTCGCATGAAGGGCAACCTCTGCCGGTGCACGGGGTATCGCCCGATCCGCGAGGCGATCATGACCGCGGTGCGCGAAACGGGGCGGTCGGCACGGCGCGCGGACGCGGATGCGGAGGCATCGGCATCCGCCGTCGTCGGCCGCTCGGTCGCGCCCCCCGCCGGCCCGCGGCTGACGCAGGGGCACGAGAGCTTCACGTTCGACCTCGAGCCGGATCACCCTGCGGCCGACGCCCTCGTGCTGCGGCTGGTGACGAGCCCGCACGCACACGCGCGGATCACGGCGATCGACACCACGACCGCCCGCGCGGTGCCGGGCGTCGTCGCGATCTTCACCCACGCCGACGTTCCCGACGTCCGCTACTCCACCGGCCGTCACGAGCACCGCACCGACGATCCCGACGACACCCGCATGCTCGACGACGTGGTCCGCCACGTCGGGCAGCGGGTCGCCGCGGTGGTCGCCGAGACCGCCGAGGCGGCGGATGAGGCGTGCAGGCTCGTCCGCGTGGACTACGAGCTGCTGCCCGCCGTCTTCGATCCGGAACAGGCGCGCCGGCCGGGAGCTCCCCTGCTGCACCCCGACCGCACGCCCGCAGACCGGGTCGACGAGGCCGGGCGCAACGTCATCGCGAGCGTGCACGCCGGCCCCGACGCCGCCGAGCTCGAGGCCGCACTGTCGGCGAGCGCCGTGACGGTGACCGGAACCTGGCAGACCGCGCGGGTCACCCACGCGCAGTTGGAGACCCACGGCTCGATCGGCTGGCTCGACGACGACGGCCGCCTCGTGCTGCGATCGTCGACACAGGTGCCGTTTCTCGCCCGCGACGAGATCGCGCACATCTTCGGACTGGACCGCGACCGCGTGCGCGTGCACACCGCGCGCCTCGGCGGCGGCTTCGGGGGCAAGCAGGAGATGTTCACCGAGGATCTCGTCGCCCTCGCGGTGCTGCGCACGGGCCGTCCGGTGGCGTTCGAGTTCAGCCGCGCCGACGAGTTCCAGCGCGCCGCCGTGCGGCATCCGATGCGCGTGACGGTCACCCTCGGGGCCGACGCCGACGGACGGCTCACCGCCATGGCGATCGATCTGCTGAGCGACACCGGCGCCTACGGCAACCACTCCCGCGGCGTCATGTTCCACTCCCTCGCCGAATCGACGACGATCTACCGGGTTCCCCTGAAGCGTCTCGACGCGGAGGTCGTGTACACGAACAACGTGCCGTCCGGCGCCTTCCGCGGATACGGGCTCGGGCAGGTGGTGCTCGGGGTGGAATCGGCGATGGACGAGTTGTCCCAGCGGTTGGGCATCGACCCGTTCGAGCTGCGGCGGCGCAACGCCGTGACGCCGCAGGACGACCCGGGGCACGACGACCTGGTGTGGGGCAGCTACGGCTTCGACCAATGCCTCGATCTCGCCGAATCGGCCCTCCGCCGCGGCAACGGCGTCGAGGCCCCCGCGGGGTGGCTCGTCGGCGAGGGCGTCGCGGCGGCGATGATCGCCACGATGGCGCCGTTCGGCCACATCGCGCACACGAGCGTCACGCTCCGCACCGACGGCACCTATCTGCTGCGCGCCGGGACGGCCGAGTTCGGCAACGGCACCACGACGGTTCTCCGCCAGATCGCGGTGACGGACCTGTGCGCCGCCCCCGACGGCATCGAGCTCTGGCACGCCGACACGGATGCGGTCGCCCACGACACGGGCGCCTTCGCATCGGCCGGCATCACCGTCGCGGGCAAGGCGCTCCACGCCGCCTGTCTCGCGCTCGCGGAGCGGCTGCGCGCCCGCGCCGCCGAACTGACCGGCACGGATGCCCCCGAGGCTCGACTTATGCCCGACGGCGTATACACGCCGGTTCGCATTGTTTCCCTTGCTGAGCTGACGGCGGACGGCGAGCTCACCGCCGACGGCAGCGAGCGGGGTGAGCACCGTTCACTGGCGTTCAACGTCCATGCCGTCCGCGTCGCCGTCGATCCCCGCACCGGTGTCGTCCGCATCCTGCAGTCGATCCAATCGGCGGATGCCGGTTTCGTGATGAACCCCGCGCAGTGTCGCGGACAGATCGAGGGCGGGGTCGCGCAGGGCATCGGCAGCGCCCTGTACGAAGAGGTGATGGTCGAGGACGGCAAGGTCACCACCCCCGTCTTCCGGCTGTACCGCGTGCCCCAGTTCGGTGACATCCCCGAGACCGAGGTCTACTTCGCCGACACCGCCGACGATCTCGGCCCGTTCGGTGCGAAGTCGATGAGCGAGTCGCCGTACAACCCCGTCGCGCCGGCGATCGGCAATGCCATCGCCCGCGCGCTGGGCGCCCGTCCCTACGAGCAGCCGTTCCGCCGCGACCGTGTCTGGCGCCTCGCGTCACACCACCGAAACACGAACGGGCAAACGCCGGAAATGTGAGGCACCTATCGTCTCCAGAATCACCGCAGCCCGTTCTGCATCCACAGCACATGACACCGCACCCGGGAGACCCGATGCCTTCACGCTCCACCCGCCGCCGCGGCGGAATCATCCTGGCGGTCGCCGCCGCAGCCGCCCTCGCTCTGTCCGCCTGCTCGTCGGCGGGAGGCGCAGCCAGCCCCTCGGCATCCGGTGAGGCCGCCAGCTACGGCGACATCAGCGTGCAGTACTCGTGGATCAAGAACGAGGAGTTCGCGGGCGAGTTCTACGCCTACGACAACGGCTACTACGACCAGGCGGGCTTCTCCAAGGTGACGGGCGTCGCGGGCCCCGACACGGGTGTCGCCAAGCTCCTGTCCGGCTCGGTGCAGGTCGCGCTGACCGATGCCGCATCCGTCGGCGCCGCCGTGTCGGAGCAGAGCGCTCCGCTGAAGATCATCGCGACGACCTTCCAGAAGAACCCGTTCACGATCCTGTCGCTGAAGGACAAGGGCAACATCGCGACCCCGAAGGACCTCATCGGCAAGAAGATCGGCGTGCAGGACTCCAACGCCTCGGTCTTCAAGGCGCTCCTCGCTGCGAACGGCATCTCGGAGAGCCAGCTGACGATCGTGCCCGTCGACTTCGATCCGACGCCGCTCATGAACGGTGACGTCGACGGCTTCATGGCCTACCTCACCAACGAGGCCATCACGGTCGAGATGGCGGGATACCCAACCACCAACCTCGCGTACGCGGAGAACGGTCTGCCCTACGTCGCCGAGTCGTACGCCGTCACCGACCAGTACCTCGCCGAGCACAAGGACCTGCTGAAGGCGTTCCTCATCGCGGAGATCAAGGGGTGGACCGACACGTTCACCAAGCCCGTCGACGACACCGTGACGGTCGTCACCAAGCACTACAACGACTCCGCCGCGGCGGGCGATCTCACCTTCGGCGAGCTGAACCCCGCCAAGGTCAAGGCCGGCATCGAGGCGCAGGCGAAGCTCATCTCCACCGACGAGACCCAGGCCAACGGCCTGTTCACGATCTCGGACGACCTGAAGGCCCAGACCCTCGCCTCCCTGAAGGCGTCGGGCTGGGAGCTGACGGCCGACCAGCTGTTCGACACGTCGATCATCGACGAGATCTACGCCGAGCACCCCGAGCTCAAGAAGTACCTCCCCTAAAGAGATGTCCGTGTCATCCACGATGGATGCCGGTGCCGGCGCATCTGCCGCCGGCACCGGCATCCAGATCTCCGGGGTCTCGAAGTCGTTCACGCTGCGCGGCGGACGCTCGCTGCAGGCACTGCAGGACACCGACCTGCACACCGACAAGGGCTCGTTCCTCGCGCTGCTGGGTCCCTCGGGCTGCGGCAAATCCACGATCCTGCGCATCCTCGCCGCCCTCGACCACCCCACGGACGGCGTCGCGCTCGTCGACGGCGAGACACCCGACCAGCTGCGCGCGAAGAGCGAGCTGGGGATCGCGTTCCAAGACCACGCACTGCTGCCGTGGCGCAGCATCCGAAAGAACATCGAGCTGCCGTTCGAGGTCGCCGGTCGCAAGGTCGACCGCGGCTACGTCGACGAGCTGATCGACCTCGTCGGCCTGCGCGACTTCGCCGACGCGAAGCCCGCCCAGCTGTCGGGCGGCATGCGCCAGCGCGCGTCGATCGCGCGCGCCCTCGTGCTGAAGCCGTCCGTCCTGCTGCTGGACGAACCGTTCGGCGCGCTCGACGACATGACCCGGCAGAACCTCAACCTCGAGCTGCTGCGCATCTGGACCGAGAAGCCGGCGACGACGCTGCTGGTGACGCACGGCATCAGCGAGGCGATCTTCCTCGCCGACCGCGTCGCGGTCATGTCACCGCGGCCCGGACGGGTCAAGGAGATCATCGAGGTCGACCTGCCGCGTCCGCGGACGCCCGAGATGATGCGCACGCCCGAGTTCCACGCGCTCGTGGACCGCGCCTCCGAACTGCTGTTCGGACACGACGGCCGCGCCGAGGCCGAGGCGTAGCCGTGGCTCGCGTGCGCGTGCCCGGCTGGGTCGCGGGACTCGTCGGCGCCGTCGTGCTGGTGGGCGTGTGGTGGCTGTTCTCGCTGACCGCCTTCCGTCCGCAAGACGGGACGAGCTACACTCCGGTCCCCTCACCGTGGGCGGTCGTGGACTGGCTGTTCGTGCAGGGCAACATCGCGGGCGCCTGGGGCGTGTTCCAGCCGACCATCACCGCGGCGGCGATCGGCTACCTCTGGGGCAACGGCATCGCCCTGCTGCTGGCGACGGTCGTGCTCGTCTTCCCGCGCACCGAGACGGTGATCACCCAGATCGCCGTCGTCACCTATTGCCTTCCGATCGTCGCGGTCGGGGGCATCTCGATCGTCGTCCTCGGTGGCGCGAAGAACCCCGGCGACCCGTCGGCGACCGCGATCTTCCTCGCCGCTCTCGTCTGCGTGTTCACGACGGTGGTCGGCGCGATCCTCGGGTTCACCTCCGCCGACAAGGCGGCGCTGGACGTCGTGCGCGTCTACGGCGGCGGCCGGTGGACCCAGCTGCGCAAGGTGCGCCTCGTCGCCGCCCTTCCGGCGATCCTCACGGCGCTGCAGATCGCCGTGCCGACCGCCTTCCTCGGCGCGGTGCTCGGCGAGTACCTCGGCGCGATCACGGCGGGCGTCGGGCCGACGCTCATCCGCCTGCAGGGCCAGCTGGACTCGGCCGGCGTCTGGTCGGTGTTCCTGCTGTGCGCCGTGTTCGCCCTCGTCGCCTACGGACTGTTCGGCCTGCTCATCAGACTCGTCACCCCGTGGGTGGCCGGAAAGGCGGTGTGAGCGTGCACGTCATCGACACGACCCCCGCAACACCCGCGGCATCCCACGTGGGCACCGCCGACCCCATCGCCGTCGCGCGCCTGCGCGCCGAGCGGCGCCGCGGGCTGCGCCGCACCCTGCTGCGCTCGCTCGGCAACGCCGGCATCACCCTTCTCGTGCTGCTGCTGCTCTGGCAGGCGATCGTGAGCCTCACCGGCATCTCGCCCTACATCGCCAAGGGCCCGTTGGATGTGTGGACGTTCCTCGTCACGGCGCCGAAGGCGGAGGCCAACCGGGCGCAGATGTTCCCGCTGGTCGGCCAGACGCTGCTCGACGCGTGGATCGGATTCGTCGTCGGCATGCTCGTCGCGATCGTCCTGGCCATCGCGTTCAGCCTGTCCAAGGCGATCGAGGCGGGCGTCATGCCGCTCGTGCTGCTGCTGCGCACCATTCCCCTGGTGTCGATCGCTCCGGTCATCATCCTCGTCACGGGACGCGGAACCCCGGCATCCGTCGCCGTCATCGGCACCGTCGTGGTTCTCTTCCCGGCCCTGGCCAACGTGCTGTTCGGGTTGAGCCGCGCCAGCCAGCAGAGCCTCGATGTCGTGCACGTCTTCGGCGGCGGCCGGTTCACGGCGCTGCGCAAGGTCAACCTGCCCGGCGCGCTGCCATCGGTGTTCGCCGCGGCGCGCGTGTCGGTGCCGGGAGCCGTGACCGGTGCACTGCTGGCGGAGTGGCTGTCGACGGGCACGGGCATCGGCGGATCGATCCTGAAGTTCAACGCGCAGGCGCAGTTCGCCCAGCTGTGGACCTCGATCGCGCTCATCACGCTGATCACGCTCGTGCTCTACAACCTCGTGCAGATCGTGGAGAACATCGTGCTGGCCCGCATGGGCATGGCTGCCGGGCGCTGAGGCCGCGCCGCGCTGACCCCGCCCTCCGAACCGAACTGCAAGGCCGGCGGGCCGACACGCCGTCGGCCACGGCGCGGATGCCGCGTGTCGCACGGCATCCCTTGCAGTTCGGCCGGGCGGGGGGCAATGCGGGCGGCGGGTCAGTGCGGGTGGCCGCGGAGCGGGATCACGGCGGCGGGCAGCTCGTGCACCTTCGCGGAGGCCTCCTCGGCGAGCGGGTTGGTCGAGACTCCGTCGGCGTTCACGAGACGACCGCCGACGTAGACGGCCTTCAGGTTGCGCGGGCTCATCGCCAGCACGTACGAGCGCACCGGGTGCCAGAGCGGCCCGACGTCGGGGCGGCGCGGATCGACCACGACGAAGTCGGCGAACTTGCCGACCTCCAGCGATCCGACGCGGTCGGCGACGCCCATGATCTCGGCCGATCCGAGGGTGTGCAGGCGCAGCATCTGCTCGGGCATCATCGACAGCGGATCCTTCGTACGCGCCCGCTGTGCGTAGATGCCGATGCGCATGTTCTGCCACGGATCGCTCACGTCGGTGCAGGCCTGGTCGTCGAGGCCGACGCCGACTTTCATCCCCATCGCGAGCATCTCGGGCACGAGCGCGGTGCCCGAGGCGAGACGGCCGTTGGATGCCGGCTGCCACGACATCGCCGCACCCCCGGCCACCGACTGCGCGATGATCTCGGGCGTGGTCTGGATGAAGTGGCCGAACACGAGCCCGAGCTCGAGGGCCCCGGCATCGCGGTAGAGCGCGAACTTCGACTGCTGGTGCTCGACGGCCTCGGGTGACTCGAGGAAGTGGGCCTGGTTGGTCACGCCGTACCGGCGCATCGCCTCGACTTCGAAGGCCGCGGCATCCGGGTGCGGAGACCACTGCACCTGGCCCATGATCGACGAGCCGAGCGCGTAGTCCGCATCGAACGTGCGGGTGTGGGCGACCTCGGCGGCGAACCGGTCGAAGACCTCGTCGGGGGTTCCGGCGGTGACGTCCATGCCGGCGGCGTCGACGAAGCGGATGCCGGAATCCCGCGTGCCCTCGGCCTGACGCCAGTGGTACTCGAGGCCCCGCAGGCCCGCGGTTCCGGTGCGCTTGCCGTCGACCATCGGCTCCCACGCCTGCAGCGGGTCGGTGAAGTTGTACGCCGTGGTGACCCCGTTCGACAGGAAGTCGAGGGAGCCGTGCAGCGTCGCCCAGTAGAGCTGATCGGCGCTCATGTGGGCGGTGGTGCCGAGCATCGCGTCGCACCAGCCGTAGAGGGTGTCGGCGACGCCGAGCCCGCGCAGGCCGCTCGTGAACAGATGCGAGTGACTCGACACGAAGCCGGGCGCGACGAAGGCGCCCGCGACGTCGAGGGTCTCCTCCGCGGTCGTGCCGACCGGCGGGGAGCCCGCGCCGAGCGCGGCGATGCGGCCGTCGTCGCCCACCAGCATCCAACCGTCCTCGATGTAGCCCGGGTCGTCGGTTCCGGCCGGAACGGTGATGAGACGGGCGTGTGTGACGAGGAGCGACATGCTCTGCACGCTAATGAGGCCATGTTTCCGACCTGTCACGGCTCGGAAACACCCGTGCACGAAGCGGAAACACGGGCGGATTAGCGTCTGGTCATGTCGCGATTCACGGTCACGGTCTTCTGCGGATCCTCCCCGGGCTTCGACCCGGTCTACGTCGAGGCGGCGCGCGCCGTCGGCACGGCGATCGGCCGCTCCGGCATGGCGCTGGTCTACGGCGGCGGCCACGTCGGCCTGATGGGCACGGTGGCGGATGCCGCCCTCGCCGCCGGGGCGGAGGTCACGGGCATCATCCCGCGGGCGCTGCAGGCGCGCGAAGCCGTCAACGAGGATCTGACCGAGCTGATCCTCGTCGACACGATGCACGAGCGGAAGATGCTCATGGCCGACCGCGCGAACGCCTTCCTGGCCCTGCCCGGTGGCCCGGGAACGCTCGAGGAGCTCACCGAGCAGTGGACGTGGGCACAGCTCGGCATCCACGACAAGCCGGTGGGACTGCTCAACGTCGACGGGTACTTCGACCCGCTGCTCGCGTTCGTCGCGAACATGCGCGACCGCGGCTTCACGCACCCCCGCTACACCGACATGCTCGTCGTCGCGACCGAGGCCACTGAGGCGCTGGCACGACTGCGCGACTACGTACCCCCCGCGCGCACCGAGGCCTCGCCGGGCGCCGAGATGACCGGCGCGATGGCGTTGCCCGTGCGCCCCTGAGCACGGTTGCGGACCGCGTCCGCGTCCGCGTCCGTGAGACACCGGTTGCGCACCGACGCACCGGTACACAGACCGTGTTTCGGTGCACAGGCGGTGTCTCGCGGTCGGAGGACGCGACGGCGGGTCAGATCCGCTCGGTGCCGCGCAGCAGCACGGCTTCGGCGAGGGCGCGGATGCCGTGGGCCACGTCGCCCGCGGAGACGGACTCGTCCGGGTGATGGCTGATGCCGTCGGGGTTGCGCAGGAACAGCATGCCGACGTCGGTCACCGCTCCCAGCGACATGCCGTCGTGGCCGGCGCGGCTGAAGATCACGGGCGGGGCGTCCGACCGCGGCGGAAGGGTCGCGCGGATGCCGCCGGCCACCACGTCCTGCAGGAGCGGCGCACAGAACACCGCCGGAGCGCTGTGCACCTCGCGCGAACGCCAACGCAGGGCTCGCCGGCCCATGATCTCGTCGAGCTCGCGTGCGAGCGCATCCCACACGCGGTCGCGCTCGCCGTCGAACTCGCCGCGCAGGTCGAGCGAGAACTGCACCTCGCCCGGGATCACGTTGACCGCGCCGGGGAACGCCTCGAAGCGCCCGACGGTGCCGACGATGTGGTGCTCGGCCGAGCAGATCCGCTCCACCGCGAGCGCGGCCTCGCTCGCGCCCAGCAGCGCGTCGCGACGCATGTCGTAGGGTGTGCCGCCGGCGTGGCGGGCCTCACCCTCCACCACCAGCTGGAACCGCCGCGCCGACGCGATCGACGAGACGACGGCGAGGGGCTCCCCGGCCCGGTCCAGCTCGGGACCCTGCTCGATGTGCGCCTCGAGGTACCCGACCAGCTCATCGGGCCGACGGGCGGCCTCGCCGACCCGCCCCGGGTCGAGCCCGAACTCGAGGAACGCCTGGCGAAGGCTCACACCGTCGGCATCCGCCAGATCCCACCACGCGTCGCTCCACGTGCCGGCGACGGCGGAGGATCCGAGCAGCGCCTTGCCGAACCGGGTGCCCTCCTCATCCGAGAACGCGACGACCTCGATCGCGAACGGCAGCGGCACGGTCCAGCCGTCACCCGTGCCCTCGCCCGCCGGCACGCGCAGCAGACGCACCACCTCCAGCGCCATCAGCACCCCGGCGATGCCGTCGTAACGCCCGGCGTCGAGCACCGTGTCCAGGTGCGAGCCCAGCATCAGCGCGGGAGCCGCCGGATCGCCGATGCGGCCGACCTGGTTGCCCGCGGCATCCTGCCACGTGCGCATGCCCAGCTCGCGCATCCATTCCGCCGCCAGCCGGTTGACACGGGCGTGCTCGGGCGAGAGGTAGACGCGCTCGATGGATGCCGCATCCGCGCTCACCCGCGCGAGCTCCTCACACCGCGCCATCACGCGGCGCGCAGCGGTCGCGATGACGTCGGGCGCGGCGCGCAGGAGGGATGCCGAGCTCACGCCGTCTCCGCCGACACGGCGACGGCCGCACCGGTGCGCGGCGCGTGCAGCAGCGCCGGGGCGGCGGCGAACACGTCCGCGGCGGCCTCGACGCCCCCACCGGCCGGAACCGCGGCCCCGAACCGGCGCAGCACGCTCTCGAGGGCGGCGAGGGTGGTGAGCACGGCATCCTTCCGGGCGTTGTAACCCATGGTGCCGATGCGCCACACCTTGCCGTGCAGCGGCCCGAACGACGTGCCGATCTCGATGCCGAAGTCCTCCAGCAGGGCCGACCGCGCGGCGTCGCCGGGAACGCCCTCCGGGATCTCGACCGCCACGACGTTGCTCATCTTGTGCGCGACGTCGCCGAAGACGACGAGGCCGAGCGCCTCGACGCCGGCGAGCATCGCACGACCGGCGAGCTCGTGGCGGGCGATGACGCCGTCTCGGCCCTCGAGCAGCAGCAGCCGCGCGCACTCCCGGGCGCCGTAGAGCATGCTCGTCGCCTCGGTGTGGTGGTTGAGTCGGCGCGGACCCCAGTAGTCGAGGATCTGCCCCAGGTCGAAGTAGTTCGAGCGCACGAAATCGGCCGACGACTCGTCGCCGGGCTCGCGGATGCCCGCCTCGACCTTCTTCCGCGAGCGGATCACCTCCACGGCGCGTGCGCTGAGCGTGATCGGCGACGATCCGCTCGGACCGCCCAGGCACTTCTGCAGTCCGGCGGTCGCGGCATCCAGCCCCCACGCGTCGGCCTCGAAGGCGTTGCCGCCGAGCGATGCGGTGGCGTCGGAGTAGAAGAGCACCCCGTGGCGACGGCAGATCTCGCCGATGTCCTCCAGCGGCTGCAGCATGGTGGTGGATGTATCGCCCTGTACGAGGGCGAGGAGGTTCGGCTTCACCCGGGCGATCGCCTCCTCGATGACGGATGCCGGGAACACCTGACCCCAATCGGTCTCGATGGTGTGCACCTCGGCGAGCGCCCGCTCGGCGATCTCGGCCAGCAGGTGTCCGAACCGGCCGAACACGGGAACCAGCACCCGGTCGCCCGGCTTCACGAGCGAGACGATCGCGGCCTCGATGCCGGCACGGCTCGTGCCGTCGACGAGCAGGGTCGCGTCGTTGCGGGTGCTCCACACCCCGCGATACAGCTCCTGGGTCTCGGTCATCGTCGCCGTCATGAAGGGGTCGTACTGACCGACCAGCGGCGCCGACATGGCGGTCAGCACACTCGGGTAGGCCGAGATGGGGCCGGGGCCCATCAGCAGCCGCGCGGGCGGGGCGATCGGGCCGGGGAGGTTCGTCGGGCCGGGCGAGGAGGTGCTGCTCATACGGATTCCGTTTCGGTGATGCGGGCGTGGAGGGCACGGCCGAGGCGCACGAGGGCGATGTCGGTGCCGGCGCGCGAGACGAGGCTGACGCCGACCGGTGCGGGGCCGCCCGCAGCGTCGACGGTGAGCAGGGGCACCGACAGGGCGGGCAGGCCGCCGACGGCGGCCGGGGTCGTCAGGCGGAGGGTGTCGGTGCGCACGGCATCCACCTGCGCACCCGTGGCCGAGCGCGAGGGCGCCAGCCCGGGCACCGTCGGCAGCAGCAGCACGGCGTCGCGGACGAGCGCGTGCAACGTGTCGCGGAGGGGTTCCAGGGCGGCTCGGGCGGCGGACTCGTCGGCGGCGGTGACCGCGGCGGCGGCGCGGAAGCGCGCGGCCACGGCGGGTCCGGTCGAGCCGGGGTGGGCGCGCAGCCAGTCGCCGTTGTTGCGCCAGGCCTCCGCACCCTGCACCGTCCGGAACGGCACGAGGTAGTCGTCGAGGTCGCCGAGCGAGACCTCCTCGACGGGCAGAGCGGATGCCGCGAGCATCGCCTCGAAGGCCGCGCGCGTGGCCGGCTCGGCGGTGGCGAGTGCTTCGATCGGCACCCGGAACCGCCAGGGGAGGTCGTCGGCCGAGGCCCCGAAGACGGAGTCGGTCGAGTCGGACCCGTCGTAGCTGAGACACCAGTCCGCGACCGCCTGCAGCGTGGCGCCGTCTCGGGTGAGCCACCCGACCGTGTCGAAGCTCTGCGCGAGAGGCAGCAGCCCCTGCCGCGGCACGAGATCGTGCGTCGTCCGCAGGCCCCACAGGCCCTGATACGACGCCGGCACGCGCACGGAGCCGGCGGTGTCGGTCGCGAGGGCGATGTCGGCGTGGCCGAGCGCGACGGCGGATGCCGGTCCGCTCGACGAGCCGCCCGGCAGGGCGCCCGGCACCGCGGCGTTCGGCGGGGTGCCGTAGTGCGCGTTGTCACCCGCGATCGAGTACGCGAATTCGTCGGTGCGGGCGATGCCCCGCAGCGACGCTCCGCCGCGCAGCAGGTCGCCCACCGCGGGGGCGCTGGTGGTCTCGGCGCGGGCGGAGTCGAGGTAGGTCGGGTTTCCCGCACCGATGCGATAGCCCTTGATCGCGAAGAGATCCTTCACGGCGACCGTGAGGCCGGACAGCGGCCCCTCCCATGCGCCCTGGTAGAGCGGGTCGCCGACAGTCCGCCAGATCGAACGGTCGAAGGCCGCCGAGCGGGGGGTGACGTGCGCGGCCGTGATGAGCCACCGCCCGTCGATCTGCTCCCACACCTGGGTCTGCAGGCCGGTGCCGCCCGCCGCGAACCGGGAAACGGCGACGATGAGCGCGACCCCCTCGGCGAGCGGCCGGTACTCGACTCGCTCGATGGTGCGAGCCGACACCCCGCCGCGGGCGCCGCGGAACGCGCTGATCGCGTCGTGTCCGACCAGCAGCCCCGCGCCATCGCCGCGGAGCGTGCGGTCACCGGGAGCGAACGCGGCATCCAGGGCGTCGAGGTCATTCGTCAGGATCGCCCGCTCGTACGCCTCGAACGCCGCGCGCAGCTCGTCGGGCATGGTCTGAGCCGCGGTCACGGGCGCCCGCCCCGGTTCATGGCCCCGCGTGCACAACTCCGGAGTTGTCGTCCCGGACGGCCGAAAACAGCCCGGGACGGGCCCGTGGCCACCGAATCTCCGGAGTTGTGAACGGCGGCAGCCGGGCGGGCAGCGGCGGCAGCCGGACGGGGAACGGCGGCAGCCGCGCGGGCAGCGGCGGCAGCCGGGCGGGGAGCGGCGGCAGCCGGGCGGGGAAGGGCGGCGACCCCGCGTGCACAACTCCGGAGTTGTCGTCCCGGACGGCCGAAAACAGCCCGGGACGGGCCCGTGTCCACCGAATCTCCGGAGTTGTGAACGGCGGCGCGCGGAGGCGGCGACATGCCGCGGCGGCGGACGGTCACGAGGCGTCCTCGCCGACCAACCAGGCCGGGCGGACGGCGGCGAAGTCCGCCTCGCGGATGCGGGCGTGCACACCGCAGACGATGTCGACGACCTGCGAGATGTCGAAGTCGGTCGCGGCCGACAGGTACGCGTAGGCCAGGTGCTCGGCCATGCCGTAGCGCGCCTGCAGCAGATCGAGCGCGGCCCGCACGGCCTTGCGCATCGCCTCGTCGAGATCGACGTCGAGCCCCGTGGGCACGAGGTACTCGTCGGTGCGGACGAGCGGGCCGGTCACCTCGCCGAACGACGCGAGCGCCTCCGCGCGCGGCACCACGTCGAAGCGCAGCGTGGCGCGCAGCGACGCCTCGAGCGCGGTCAGCGCGACCTCGCCGTCGCCCTGCGCGAAGTGCGGGTCGCCGACGTACGCCAAGGCGCCGGCCACCTGCACCGGCAGGTACAGGACCGCGCCCTCCACGAGCAGGTTGATGTCGATGTTGCCGCCGTGCGCGCCCGGGGGAACCGAGTGGGGGCGCTCGTCGCCCGCGACGGCGACCCCCATCGTCCCGAGGAACGGGGCGAGCGGGAACCGCACGACGCGCTCGCCCCCGTCGACCAGGGGCAGGATGCCGCGACCGTCCGACACCGGCGTGAACACGCTGACGTTCTCGGGCCCGCGCGGGAGCACCCCGACGAGGGCCCCCTTGCCGTGCCGGTTGGAGATGACGCCGTACGGCACGCGCGGGGCCAGGTCGACGACGGTGATCTTCAGCAGGTCACCGGGGTCGGCCCCCTCGACGAAGATCGGCCCGGTGACCACGTGCGGCCCGTCGAGCGCGGCGTCGCGTGCGACCGTCGCGGCGATCTCGATCGCGTCGGTGAGCACGTGTGCGGCCGGCACCCCGTGGCCGGTGAAGTACCCCAGGGGGTCCTGGCCCTGATCGGGCAGGATGCCTTCGTGGCTGACGGTGTCGATCGTCACCGTCTCGCCGGCGGCGATTCTCAGCACGGGCGCATCGGCGGCGCACGGCAGCCGTCCCCAGAGCACCGTCTCCGGGGATGCCGGGAGGTAGTGCGCGCCGGCGATTCGGCCCGATCCGGGTTGCAGGATGTCGATGGTCTCGGTCATGATGTCGCTCCTTCGCGCATCGGGTGGGCTGCCGTCGCGGGCGCTGCCCCGGCATCCGCACCGGCCAGCAGCTCGATCCCCGGCCGGGACCGCGCATCGTCGTCGCCCGCACGGTACACGACGGTGCCGCCGACCACGGTGGTCACGACGGCGCCGCGCATGGCGCGACCATCCCACGGTGACAGCTTGTGCCGGTAGAGCAGGCGGTGCGCGTCGACGGTCCACGACCGTTCCGGCGCGAAGACGGTGAGGTTCGCCCGTACGCCCGGCGCGATGACGCCGAGTCCCGGCATCCCGGCGATGCGGGCCGGTCCGGTCGTGAACAGCGGCAGCAGGCTCTCCAGCGGGATGCCGCGGCGCGCTGCCTCGGTCCAGACGCTCGCGAAGCCGGTCTGCACGCCCGCGATGCCTCCCCACGCCAGGCCGAAATCGCCGCCCCCCGCGGTCTTCAGCGCGAGAGTGGCGGGTGAGTGGTCGCTGACGATGGCGTCGATCGTGCCGTCGAGCACGCCCTCCCACAGCAGGTCCTGGTTGGCGCGACCGCGGATGGGCGGGCAGCACTTGAACGCGCTGGCCCCGTCGGGCACCTCTTCTGCGGACAGGGTGAGGTAGTGCGGGCAGGTCTCGACGGTGAGGCGGACGCCGTCGGCCTTCGCCGCACGGATGGCATCGAGCGCCTGTCCGTCGGCGACGTGCACGATGTGGGCGCGGGCGCCGGTGGCGCGGGCCGCGTCGATGACGGCGCCGATCGCCGCCTCTTCGCTCACCGGTGGGCGGCTGCGCAGAAACGTGTCGTAGTGACGTCCGAGCTCTCCCGCCGGCCCCGCGCCGACGTCGACGGCGGCCTCGTGCAGGTGCGCCTCGTCTTCGGCGTGCGCGATGAGCAGGCCGTCGAAGGCGGCGATCTCGGTGAGCGCGGCGTGCAGGCCGGCACGGTCGAGGTGGCCGAACTCGTCGATGCCGCTCGGCACGAGGAAGCACTTGAAGCCGACGACGCCGGCGCCGGCGAGGTGGCGCAGGCGGCCGAGGTTCTCGGGGACGGCGCCGCCCCAGTAGCCGACGTCGACCGCGAGCTTGCCCGCGGCCGCGGCCCGCTTGGCGGCGAGCGCCTCGGGCGTGGTCGTGACGGGCACCGAGTTCAGCGGCATGTCGAACACGGTCGTGATGCCGCCCGCCGCGGCCGCGGCGGTGCCGGTCGCGAAACCCTCCCAGTCGGTGCGCCCCGGCTCGTCGAGGTGCACGTGCGAGTCGACGAGTCCCGGCAGCAGCACCTCGTCGGCGCCGAGCACGTGGAGGTCGGCGGATGCCGCGGCATCCGCTTCCGCCGAGCGCCCGGGCCGGGTGACCCCGGCGATCACGCCGTCGACGATCCGCACCTCGGCGGGGCGGAACGCCCCGTCGATCCAGGCGCGTTCGGCGCGGATCACGCTCACATCTGCCACAGCATCGCCTCTCGTGCCCTCGGTTGCGGATGCGGCGTCATCGCGGCGTCCGAAGACACGTCCGACGC
>NZ_MKRU01000093.1:28111-81700 GCF_001897985.1 Microbacterium sp. 69-7
CATCGACCGGATCGCCGGCCGCCCCGGACGCCCCGACCGCGGGGGGATCCAGCGCGGCCCGGCATTCGCGTTCGATGCGGGCCAGGGTGTGCTCGTCGGGCTCCTCGAGGGCGAGCACGGGGATCTCCACGGCGCGGTACTGCGCGCAGGCGCGGTCCATGCCGTAGCGGGCAACGAGGTCGCGGGCCCGTCCGAGCGTGCGTCCCAGCGTCGTCACGATCGCGAAACGGCGCCCCGCGATCGCCGCAACGTGCATCGCCGCCTCCGCGATGCCGATCACCGGCACCTCGACGAGTTCGCGCGCCGCGTCGAGACCGGGGTCGCCGAAGCACGCGAGCACGTACGCGTCGCTGCCGCCGCTGGCGAGGTCCGCGCGGACGAGCTCGACGACGGCCGCGGCCGCCGCCACCTCGTCGACGTGGCTCTCCACCGCCGCCGGTCCCCGACCGGGTTCGGGGCAGACGGCGACGATCTCGGCATCCGCCCCCGCCACCTCCCGGGCGGCGGCCGCAATGGTCGCGGTCATCGCCCGGGAGGTGTTGGGGTTGATCAGGAGGATCCTCACGGGGTGCCGGGTCCCGCCGTCGTGCCGGTGATGGCGGCCACGGGGATCTCGGCCGAGATGGCCGGCGGCTCGGCCGCAGCGGTCGCGGCGGCGCCGTCGAGCGTGCCGTCCGAGACGCCGTCGCTTTCACCGTCGAACGTCGGCACCCGCGGGTCGAGGCGCTCGAAGAGCGCGAACGCGGCGTAGCCCAGGCCGCAGCCGATGAACCAGCTGTAGTCGCTGATCCACGAGATGTCGAACAGTCCCATGTCGGCGAACAGCTTCGGGAAGACACCGAGGAAGACGGCGGGGATGCCGGCGACCAGCAGCGCCTTCATCGCGTTCGGGTTGAAGCCGCGGCGGTACCAGTAGGGGCCCGTCGGGTCCATCGTGAACATCGCATCGGTCTTGATGCGCTGGCGTCCGGCGACGTAGTAGCCGGCGATGAGGATGCCGAACAGCGGACCGATGAGCGCCCCGAGCAGGCCCAGCGTGTAGTGGATCGCGTCGTCGTTGGAATACCAGTTCCAGGGGGTCAGGAACACCGACCCGACGGCGGCGATCATCCCGCCGGCGCGCCACGAGATCTTCTTCGGGGCGACGTTGGAGAAATCGAACGCCGGCGAGATGAAGTTCGCGACGATGTTGATGCCCACCGTCGCGGTGACGAAGGTCAGGCCGCCGAGGAGGATCGCGAACCAGCCGTCGATGGCCTCGACCGTCTTGATCGGGTCGGTGATGAGCTGGCCGAAGACGGGGACGGTCGCCGACGCCGTGATCACGGTGAGCAGCGAGAAGAAGAGGAAGTTGATCGGCAGACCCCAGAAGTTGCCGCGCTTGACCGCCGCGAAGCTCTTGCCGTAGCGGGCGAAGTCGCCGAAGTTGAGCATCGGGCCGGAGAAGTACGACACGACCAGCGCGATCGCGGCGCACATCACCGGGATCGACGACCAGAAGTCCAGCTGCTTGGTCGACAGATTGAACGAGATGTTCTGCCAGCCGGCCTGCGACACGAGGTAGACGGCGAGCGCGATCATCACGACGTAGACGGCGGGGCCGGCGAAGTCGATGAAGCGGCGGATGACCTCCATGCCGTTCCAGAACAGCAGGAACTGCGCGACCCACAGGATGCCGTAGGAGATCCACCCGAGGGCCGACAGCCCCAGGAACGACACGTCCAGCAGCGCGGCCGAGCCGGGGATGAACTTGAGGAACACGATGTTCAGCGACTCTGCGGCCAGGAACGTCTGCACGCCGTACCAGGCGATGGCGATGAGTCCACGGATGATCGCGGGGATGTTGGCTCCGCGGATGCCGAAGATCGCCCGGTTGACGACGGGATACGGCACACCTGTCTTCTGGCTGGGCTTGGCGACGAGGTTGGCGAAGTACTGCACGATGACGATGCCGACCAGCAGCGCGATCAGCACCTGCCAGCTCTGCAGGCCCAGGGCGAACAGCGAGCCGGCGGTGACGTAGCCGCCGACGGAGTGCACGTCGCTCATCCAGAACGCGAAGATGTTGTACGCGCTCCACTTCTGCTTGCGCAGCGGTGCGAGGTCCTCGTTGGCGAGGCGCTCGTCGTACTGCGGCTTCATGTTGCCGGCGCCCGTGGGCATGCCGGCGGCTTCGACGATGTCGTAGACACCGGTCGACGGTGCGGTCGATGTTGGGGTCAGAGAGGTCATGGGTACCTTCCAGGGGTTCCGAGTCGGTGACGGAGGTGGGCGGACCGCGACGTGGAGTCCGTGGCCTGGGGGTGCGTAATGTGAAGTTATTGCTTCACTCTGCCCGCGCGATTTCGCTCGTGTAACGGCTGTGTGAAGTTGGCTCTTCACATGTGACGAACACGTGAAGCCCGATCGGGACGCCGCCCGCTCGGCATCCGCGCCCGATACGATCGCGACATGAGCCGCGCCCCCGCCGTCGATCCGCCGGAGCTCGATGCCGACCGTGCCGAGAGCGCGGCCGACGGGGTCGGTGAGCGGCTGCGCGCCCTGCGGGTCGCCCGCGGCATGTCGGCGCGCGACCTCGCTCGCCGGCTCGGCATCTCGCCCAGCGCGGTGTCGCAGATCGAGCGCGGGGTGATGCAGCCGAGCGTCTCGCGCCTGATCGCCATCACCGACGAGCTCGACGTGCCGCTGACCTCGGTCTTCGACCCTTCCGGATCGCAGGCGCCGACGACACCGACGAGCTTCGGGCTGCGCCGCGCCGAGCACGACACGGCGATCGTGCTGGACGACGGCGTGACCTTCCGCCGCATCTCCCCCGTGCCGACGCCCGGCGTCGACTACTTCGAGTCGACCTACCCGCCCGGTGCGACCGCCCACAGCGACGCCGGACTCTTCCGCCATGAGGGCTACGAAGTCGGCACCGTCGTCTCGGGCGAGCTGACCGTCGACTTCGACGACGAGCGGGTGGTGCTGCGCCCGGGCGATGCGATCAGCTACCCCTGCTCGCGTCCGCACCGACTGCACAACACCTCCAGCGAGCCCGTCGTCGCCCGCTGGCTCGTCGTCCACGGAGCCCGCTGAGCATGGCCGCCGAGATGAGCATCGACGCGTTCGACGCCCTGCCCGCGGATGCCGCGGCATCCACCGTCCGCGTGTGGGCGGCGATCCCGACGTGGGTCGACGCCGTCGTCGCGGCGCGCCCCTACGGCACGCGCGACGCGCTCATCACCCGGGCGGACGAGCGTGCCCGCACCTGGACGCGCACCGAGCTCGACGCCGCCCTCGCCCACCACCCGCGCATCGGCGAGAAGCCTCAAGGCGCGGGAGCCGAGGCCGCCGCCTCACGTCGCGAACAGGCGTCGATGTCGTCCGCCGGGGCCGCGACGACGGCGGCGATCGCCGACGGCAACGCCGCCTACGAGGAGCGATTCGGCCGGGTCTTCCTCATCCGCGCCGCCGGGCGCACGCCCGAGCAGATGCGCGCCGAGCTCGAGCGGCGGCTCGGCAACGACGACGAGACCGAGGCCGCCGAGGCCCTCGATCAGCTGCGCGAGATCGCGCTGCTGAGGCTGGAGGCGACGATCGTATGACCCACCTGACCACGCACGTGCTCGACGGCTCGGCCGGAGCCCCGGCATCCGGCGTCGACGTGAGGCTCCTCGACGCCGACGGGACGACCGTGGCGAGCGGGCGGACGGATGCCGACGGGCGCCTCGCCCTCGGACCCGACGAGCTGTCCGCGGGGACCTACGCGCTGGTGTTCGCGACGGGGCCGTACTTCGCGGCGCGCGGCTCCGAGACGTTCTATCCGTCGGTCACGGTGAGCTTCGCCGTCGCCGACACCCGCCACTACCACGTGCCCCTGCTGCTCAGCCCGTTCGCCTACTCGACCTACCGCGGCACCTGACCCGCCTCACTCGCGACGTCGGGCCCTCCGCAACGTCCGCCCCTCCCCCGCGACGTCCGCCCTCCCCCGCGAGACACGGGCTGTGCACCGAGACACGTCGTGTGCAGCGGTGTCTCGGTGCGTAGACCGTGTCTCGCGGACTGCGGGGGCGGGCGGGCGGCGGGCGGGTGGGCGGGGGGCGGAGGCGGGTGCGGTTACCCCGAGGAAACGTCGCGGTGACACGGCATCCGTAGCGTGGCCGGCATGAAGGTGATCGTCGTCGGAGCGGGTGTCGGGGGAACGAGCGCGGGCATCGCGCTGCAGAGGCTGGGCCACGACGTCGTCATCTACGACCAGATGCGCGAGAACCGTCCGGTGGGAGCAGCCCTGTCGCTGTGGTCGAACGGCGTGAAGGTGCTGAACTGGCTCGGACTCGGCGCCGAGGTCGCCGCTCTCGGCGGCGACATGGCCGACATGGTCTACCTCGATGGGCACACCGGCGAGACCCTGTGCGACTTCTCCCTCGCGCCGGTCACCACCCAGACGGGGCAGAAGCCGTACCCGGTCGCCCGCGCCGATCTGCAGGCGCTGCTGATGGAGCGGTTCGGCCTCGACGGCATCCACCTCGGCAAGAAGCTCGTCGGCATCGCCGACGACGGCACGACCGTGACCGCCACGTTCGCGGACGGCACGACCGACTCCGCCGACATGCTCATCGGCGCCGACGGCGCCCGCTCGATCGTGCGCGACTACGTGCAACCCGAGGGCGCGCCGCCGATCGAGCGCGAGTACTCGGGGTACACCAACGTCAACGGGCTCGTGCCGGTCTCGGCATCCATCGGACGCCCGACGGCGTGGACGACGTACGTCGCCGACGGCAAGCGCGCCGCGGTCATGCCGATCGCCGGCGACCGCTTCTACTTCTGGTTCGACATCCCCCAGCCATCGGGTCTGCCGTATGCTCCCGCGGCAGGCGTCGCACCGTTGCGCGAGGCGTTCGGCGACTGGGCGCCCGGAGTGCAGGAGCTGCTCGCCGCGATCGACCCGGCCACCTCGCTCAACCGCGTCGAGATCTGGGACATCACCCCGTTCGACACCTGGACGAAGGGCCGGGTCGCGATCCTCGGGGATGCCGCGCACAACACCTCCCCCGACATCGGCCAGGGGGCGTGCTCAGCGCTCGAAGACGCCTTCGCGCTCGGCATCGCGTTCGCCACGAACACGCTGGGCGTGGCCGACACCCTCCGCCGCTACGCCGCGATGCGCGTGGAGCGGGCGGGCGAGCTCGTGCTGCGGGCACGTAAGCGCGCCTGGGAGACGCACGCGTTCGATCCCGCCGTGACCGACACCTGGTACGAGAGCCTGCGCGGAACCGACGGCACCGGCATCATCCGCGGCATCGTCGGCAACATCGAAGACAGCCCGGTCAACCTCGGCGGCGGTCTGCTCGCGGGCTGAGCGCGCCGCGGCATCCGTCGCCGGGCCGCCCCGGCGTCACCCGCCGATCCGCGGGCCGAACTGCAAGGGATGCCGCGCGACACGCCGCGGCATCAGCCATCCCGCCGGCGCGTCGCCGTCAAAGCCCTTGCAGTTCGGGCAGGCGTGGTGCGGCCCGCGAGGGCGCGGCGTCAGAGACGACGGGCGATGGATGCCGCGACCGTGAGCCACGCATCGCGGGTCTCGGGCGACAGCGCATCGAAATCGATGGGACCGCCGTCGACGAGCGCGGCATCGAAGGGCACGTGCACGACCTCGGCCGTGACCTGCGAGAAGTGGCGCTCGAGGCGCTCGGCGAGCTTGCGATCGGGCTTGGCCGACGGGGCCGCGAGAATCGTGACGGCCTCGTCGATCTTGTGGTCGAAGCCCTTCTCGCGCAGGCCGTCGAGCAGCCAGGCGGCACTGGCCGCGGTGTCTTCGCGCACCGTCGAGACGATGACGAGCTGGTCGGCCGCGGCGACGGCGGCGACCCAGTTCGAGGCGCGCATGTTGTTGCCGGTGTCGACGATGAGCAGGCGGTAGTAGCGCGAGAGCACGTCGTGGAGGCGGTCGAAGGCGGTCGCGTCGATGGTGGAGGATGCCGCGGCATCCTCGTCCGAGGCGAGCACGTCGAAGCGGGCGTCGACCTGCGTGCGTACGTAGGTGTCGAGCGCCGCGAGGCTCGCTCGATCGGGCGTGGCGAAGCGGTCGAGGTCTTCGAGCAGGTCGACGGCCGTGCGGTGGTGCGGCGCGTTCTGCGCGCGCCAGCCGAGCGTGCCGCGGGTCTCGTTGTTGTCCCAGGCGAGCGTGGCGCCGCCGCGCTGGGTGCCGAACGTCGCGGCCAGCAGCAGCGTCGACGTGGTCTTGTGGGCCCCGCCCTTGGGATTGAGCACCACGATCGTGCGCGGCGCGTCGAGACGGCGCTGCACGAGTCGCTCGCGGTCGAGGCGCGACTGCTCGGCCTTGCCCGGGCGGGGCGAGATCGCACCGCCCGTGAGGCGACGGATCGCTCCGCGCCACCCCTCGGTCGCCCGCGGACGCGCGCGGTCGGCGCGAGAGTTGAGCAGGTCGTCGACCGTCGGCGTGGCCCGCTGGGCCGGCGTGCGCTGCGCGCCCTCGCGGCGGGTGCCGCCGCTGCGCAGCGGCCCGTCGGTCACCGCCACCGCGGTCGTCGCGGGGGCGGACTCCGCAGCCGCCGCGGCGGACGGGGCCGCCGTGACGGGCACGGCGGAGATCGGTGCGGCATCGGATTCGCCAGCCGCAGGCGACGCCGCCGCGACCGGTGCCGGCACGGCATCGGCCGCCGGCGCAGCCGCAGCGATGGGCTCCGCGACCACCTCCGTCGCCGACGCTGTGGCCTCGGTGAAGCTGCCATCGGGGCTGACGACGAGGGCCCACCGTGTGGCGCCGTCGACGACGGTCGCGGTGACCGGCTCACCCGCCGACGCGGCCATCAGCCGGATCGACTCGACGATGCGGCTGCGCAGCCCCTCCTGCGTCGAGGCGAAGACCTCGTCGACCTCACCGGCGAGGTGGATCTCGGCGGCGGTTTGCGAAGTCACGAGCACGGTGGGTTCGAAAGTCACGCCTCCGAGTATCCCATCCTGTGCTGCACGCCGCCGGGGGCGCGGGCCTCACCCGGCGGCGAGCAGGTCATCGACGGTGCGGCGCACCTCGGCATCCGTCTCGGCATCCGCGCCGGTCGCCGTCAGTGTGAAGGCGCGCGACGCGACGTCGAAGGCGACCTCCACCCGATGGGCCGCATGCACCCAGCGCAGCACCCCGGCGGTGCCGCCGAGCTCGGCGGTGAACTCGCCGTCGAAAGCCGGATGAGCGGCGCGCAGCCGCAGCAGCTCGCCCAGCGCGCGCACGACGGGGCGCTCGAGCTCGGTGGCGATCTCGTCGGGCGTCTCGTGTCGGAGGTGCTCGACAGTGGCGCCGAGGTCGATGCGCTCCTGTGCTTCAACGACCGCCTGGCGATGGGCGCCTACCAGGCGCTCCAGGAGCGCGGGGTGCGCGTGCCCGAGGACGTCTCGGTGCTCTCGTTCGACGACACGTCGTTCGCCCGCTGGCTGCGGCCGGGCCTCACGACCTTCGCCTTCCCGCAGCGCGCTCTCGGCCGCGCCGCCGCGGACGAACTCATCGACCTGATCGAGCGCGGTGCCGCGACGGACGGATCATCCCCTCCCCCGGCGCACCTGGTTCCGCTGCCGTTGCGGATGCGCTCGTCGGTCACCGACCGGACTTAGACCCGGAAGACGGAATGGACCGGGCCGCACACCGCGCGCCCCTGAAGCTCGACGAGCTCCATCAGCACCGCCGTCCCCGCCAGCTGCAGGCCGAGCTCGTCGAGCAGGTGCTGGCCCGCGCGCAGAGTGCCGCCCGTGGCGAGGATGTCGTCGACCAGCAGCACGCGCGTGCCCGCCTCGAGGTCGTCGCTCATCTCGATCTCGGCCGTGCCGTACTCGAGGGCGTAGGAGACGGATGCCGCGGGCCGCGGCAGCTTGCCCGCCTTGCGGATCGGCGCCATCCCCACACCCGCCGCGATCGCGACCGCGCCGGCCAATATGAACCCGCGCGCCTCGATGCCCGCGACGACGTCGAACTGCCCCGCGAAGGGCTCGATCACGGCATCCACGACGGTGCGCAGGGCCTGCGCGTCGGCGAGCAGCGGCGAGATGTCGCGGAACAGCACGCCCGGCTGCGGGAAGTCGGGGATGCCGGCGATGAGCGATTCGGCGTGGGCGAGGGCCTCGGAAGTCACCGGTCAAGGCTAGTCGCCGCCGGACGCGACCCGTCGCGCGAGAACCGCCACCGGGTGCGCAAGCGCTTGCGCTACGCTGATGCCATGACGTCGCAGTTGACCTTCTCCCTCCCCGACATCGGCGAGAGCCGCCCCGGCGCCGAATGGTGGCGCACCGCGGTGATCTACCAGATCTACCCGCGCTCGTTCGCCGACGCCTCCGGCGATGGCATCGGTGACCTCCCCGGCGTGACGGCGCATCTCGACGACCTGCGCGCCCTGGGCGTGGACGCCGTGTGGCTGAGCCCCTTCTACCGCTCTCCGCAGAAGGATGCCGGGTATGACGTCGCCGACTACTGCGACGTCGACCCCCTGTTCGGCACGCTCGCCGACTTCGACGAGATGCTCGCCGGCGCGCACGAGCGCGGCATCCGCGTGATCGTCGACCTCGTGCCCAATCACAGTTCCGACCGGCACGTCTGGTTCCAGGAGGCGCTGGCCGCAGCCCCCGGCAGTGCCGCGCGCGCCCGCTACCTCTTCCGCGACGGCAAGGGTGAGAACGGCGAGCTGCCGCCCAACAACTGGGAGTCGGTCTTCGGCGGCCCGGCGTGGACCCGCGTCACCGAGGCCGACGGCACGCCGGAGCAGTGGTACCTGCACCTGTTCGACACGAGCCAGCCCGACTTCGATTGGTCGAACCCCGAGGTGCAGGAGGAGTTCCGCGGCATCCTGCGGTTCTGGCTCGACCGCGGCGTCGACGGCTTCCGCGTCGATGTCGCGCACGGCCTCGTCAAGACCGACGGTCTGCCCGATCACCTTCCCGCGGTGGATGCCGACAGCATGGGCGGCTCCGACGACGACGTGCCGTACTGGGGTCAGGAGGGTGTGCACGAGATCTACCGTGACTGGCACCGTGTGCTCGCGGAGTACGACGGCGACCGTGCGCTCTGCGCCGAGGCGTGGCTGCCCACCGTCGACCGCACCGCCGAGTGGGTGCGCTCCGACGAGATGCACCAGGCGTTCAACTTCCCGTACCTCATGACCGAGTGGGATGCCGCGGCCATCCGCGAGGTCATCTCCGAGTCGCTGCGCGCGTTCCCTGCGGTCGGCGCCCCGGCTACCTGGGTGCTGTCGAACCACGACGTCGTGCGCCACGCGTCGCGGCTCGCGCTGACCGCCGAGAACCCGCAGGGCCACGGCATCGGTCCCGACTCGCCCGGCCAGCCGATTCCCGAGGTGGGCCTGCGCCGCGCCCGCGCCGCGACGACCGTGATGCTCGCCTTGCCCGGCTCCGCATACCTCTACCAGGGCGAGGAGCTCGGCCTTCCCGAGGTCATCGCGCTGCCGCCCGCGTCTCGGCAGGATCCGACCTGGTTCCGTACCGACGGCGAGCGCTACGGCCGCGACGGGTGCCGGGTGCCGATCCCGTGGACCGCGGATGCCGCCGCCTACGGCTTCAGCCCGACGGGCCAGTCGTGGCTGCCGCAGCCGGCCGAATGGGCCACGCTCGCCCGCGACGCGCAGGAGTCCGACCCCGACTCGACGCTGTGGCTGTACCGCACGCTGCTGGCGACCCGCCGCGCCGAGGGCCTCGGAGCGGCGACGCTGGAGTGGCTCGACGGCTACGGCGACGACGTGATCGCGTTCCGGTCCGGTCGGGTCACCGTGATCGCCAACGCCGGGGCCGCGCCGGTGATGCTGCCGTCGGGTACCGTGCTGGTCTCGAGCGAGCCGTTCGACGGCACGGAGCTGCCCGTCGACGTCGCGGTGTGGATGGTCGCGGACTGACGTGACCGGCATCGAGGAGGTCGCGCGCGCCGCCGGCGTCTCGACGGCGACGGTGTCGCGCGCCCTCAGCGGACGGGGACGCCTCTCCGAGGCGACGCGCGAGCGTGTGCGCGCCGCGGCCGCCGACCTCGGCTACGTCGTCTCGGCCGCGGCATCCACCCTCGCCTCGGGCCGCGCCGAGAACATCGGCGTGATCGTGCCGCTGCTGGACCGGTGGTTCTTCGCCACCGTGCTCGACGGCATCGCCGCGCAGCTCGCGCCGCGCGGCTACGACATGACGCTGTACAACCTGACCGACGATCCGGCGCAGCGGCGGAGCCTGTTCGAGGCGTCGCTGCGCCGCCGACGCGTCGACGGCCTCATCGTGCTGTCGGTCGAGCTGAGCGCCGACGAGCTGCGCCAGCTGAACGAGCTGCCCGTTCCCGTCGTGGCGCTCGGCGTTCCGCATGCCGAGCTGCGGGGGCTGCGCGTCGACGACACGGCCGTGGGCCGGCTCGCCACGCAGCACCTGCTGGAACTCGGCCACCGCGACATCGTGCACCTCGGCTGGAGTCTGCCGGACGATGCGGGCGAGACCCTCGACATCCCCACGCGTCGGCGCCGCGGATTCGCGCAGGCGATGAGGGATGCCGGTGTCGCCGCACCCCGCTTCGTCACGGCCGACTTCACCGTCGAGGGGGCGCGCCGCGTATCGCGTGAGCTGCTCTCCGGCCCCGACGCGCCCACCGCGATCTTCGCCGCATCCGACGAGATGGCGTTCGGCGTGCTGGCGGCGGCGCGCGAACTCGGCATCGAGGTGCCCGGCCGGCTGTCGGTCATCGGCGTCGACGGGCACGAGCTGGCGGAACTGTTCGAGCTGACGACGATCGAGCAGTTCCCGCACGCACAGGGCGAGCGCGCCGGACAGACGATCCTCGCGGAGTTGGGCGTCGACGAGGCGGCGGCTGCCTCGGCATCCCTGCCGTTCGAGCTCGTGGTCCGCGGCTCCACCGCGCCGCCGCACTGACCACCGGTTCGCGCCGCCCGCCCTCCCCTGTTCCGTATTCAGTCTGCGCTTCGGGACCTCGGCGCCCGTGCCGCGGAAACACGCGGACCACGCCGGATGCCGGGACCGGCCAGACTGAGTACGGAACGGGGAGATGCCGCGACGCGGAGACGCGGAGAGCCGCGACGCGGCGCGAGCAGTCCCGGCGACGCGGCGCGACCAGTCCCCGCGACGCGGCGTGAACGGCCGCAGCGCGCGCTCTCGGCGACGGCCGAGTGACCGCCGCGTACTCTCGATGGCATGAGCATCGACCTCGAAGCCCTCTACATCGACCTGCACCGCCACCCGGAACTGTCGTTCCAGGAGACCCGCACGGCGGGTGTCATCACCCGCGAGCTCACCGCTCTCGGTCTCGAGTACGTCGAAGGCCTCGGCACCACCGGCGTCGCCACGAGCATCACCGGCACGGCCACCGACGACGGACCCGTCGTGTGGCTGCGCGCCGACATGGACGGCCTTCCGGTGGCCGAGCAGACCGGCCTCGCCTACGCCAGCACCGCCCGCGGCATCGACCCGGCGGGCACCGATGTGCCGGTCATGCACGCCTGCGGCCACGACATGCACGTGGCGGCCCTGCTCGGCGCTCTCGAGCGGCTCGCGGCGACCCGCGACGAGTGGTCGGGAACCGTCGTCGCCGTCTTCCAGCCCGCCGAGGAGTACGGTGCGGGCGCCCGGGCGATGATCGCCGACGGCGTGCTCGACCGTTTCCCGAAGCCCGACATCGTGCTCGGCCAGCACCTGACGCCGCTCCCGGCGGGCACGATCGGTGTGCGCCCCGGAACGCAGATGGCGGCCTCGGACGGCCTCACCGTGCGCCTTCTCGGCCGCGGCGGCCACGGTTCGCGACCGCACGCCACCATCGACCCCGTCGTCATGGCCGCCGCCACCGTCATGCGCCTGCAGACCGTCGTGTCGCGCGAGATCGACCCGCGGGAGATGGCCGTCGTCACCGTCGGCTCGATCCACGCGGGACTCAAGAACAACATCATCCCCGCCGAGGCGAAGCTCGAGCTGAGCCTGCGCTACCCCGACGACGAGGCCCGCGCCGACGTGCTCGCACGCGTCGAACGCATCGTGCGGGCGGAGGCCGCGGCATCCGGAGCGGAGGAGGAGCCGGTCATCACGACCGACCACTCGCTGCCGCCGACGATCAACGACCACGAGGCCACCGCGCGCCTGTCCGCAGCGTGGGAACGCGCCTTCGGCGAAGGGACGGTCGTCGACCCGGGCATGTTCACCGGAAGCGAGGACGTCTCGTGGTTCGCCCGCGAGGCGGGCGTGCCGCTCGTCTACTGGTTCTGGGGCGGGCTCGACCCGCAGCAGTTCGCGGATGCCGTCGCGCGCGGCACCGTGAACGAGGACATCCCCACCAACCACTCGCCCTTCTTCGCCCCGATCCTGCACCCCACGATCGAGCGCGGAGTGGACGCGCTGGTCGTCGCGGCACGGGAGTTCCTCGGATGAGCCTCGAGGATCTGTTCGGCCCCCAGCCCGACGAGCCGGAGCGCCCGGCTCGCGAGCCCCGGGCGGAGCGCGAGCCCCGGGCGGAGCGCGAGCCCCGGGCGGAGCGCCAGCCTCGGCCTTCGCGCGAACCGCGCCCTCCGCGCGAACCGCGTGATCCGAAGCCGCCGCGCGAACCGCGCGAACCCCGCACCCCGGGCGGTGGGGGCGGTTCTCGCACGACGCTGATCCTCGGCATCGTCGCCGGCGTGCTGGCGGTGGCCGTCGTCGCCGTGGTCGGCTTCGCGCTGACCCGCCCGTCCGATTCGGCGCAACCGGCCACGTCGGCGACGGCGGTGGCGACCGACGATGCGTCGGTCCCGGCATCCACTCCCTCCTCGACGCCGAGTCCCACCACGACCGCCGCGGCCACGGGCGTGGCGTTCTCGGCGACCGGCTTCACGCTCACGACCGCCGCCGGCCAGCCCTTCACCTACCGATGGGCCGACGAACCCGCCGCCGCCGTCGCGGCCCTCACCGCGGCCTTCGGGGCGCCTCCGACGCAGCGCACGCAGGCGGGCAACGGATCGACACTGCCGGATTACACCGTGTACACGTGGAACGGATTCTCGCTGTTCGAGATGGTCCCGACCGCGACGCTGACGCGGGCGGACTTCTCGCAACCGGCCTACGCGCTGTTCACCGCGAACGAGGTGGGCGGAGTGCCGGTCACGGCGGAGTTCGGCCTGAAGATCGGAATGAGCGCGGCCGAGGTGCGCGCCCTCACGCCGGCGCCGGCGAGTGAGACGCCGCGCGCCTCGGGCAGCATCCGCTTCGCCTTCGACCCCCAGCGTTCCTCGTTCAAGAACGGCACGCCCTCGTACAGCGTGTTCGCCGACACCGACGGTGCCGACGGCCCGGTCGGCACGATCCTGTACTTCTACGCTCCGCAGTAGGTCGCCGCCGCGGATCGGACGGGCGCCCTTCCGCTCGGTTCACAACTCCGGAGACTCGACGCCGCCAGCAGCCGGCGCCCGGCCGTTCACCCGTTTCGGGACGATTTCTCCGGAGTTGTGAACACCGTCCCGCCGTCGCCCACCGCGGCAGCCGGCTCACGCGCGTCGACGAGCCGCTGCCCGCTCAGCAGCCCGGGCAGCCCGCGGCCGTCGCGCGTCGTGAACACGAGTACGACGGATGCCGCGGCGAACACGAACTGCACGAACGTCCAGGGCGCCGGCACGAGCCCCAACAGCAGATAGCCGCCGATGCCGGCGACGAACCGCAGCGGCCGCGCCACCGGGGCCGGCAGCGGCCCGCCGCGGTAGCGCAGTTCGACGGCCAGGTCACCGGGCGTGCGGCCGGTGGCGAGCACGACGACGGCCCAGATCGCGATCGGCGTCACCGCCAGGGCGAATCGGCCGGCGGCACCGTCCAGGACCGCGGCGTGGTCGCGGACGACGTACTCGAGGAACACCTGCACGGCGACGGCCGAACCGTACCCGACGAGCACGACGCCGAGCAGATCGCAGAACATGGCGAGCAGCCGGCGTCCGCGCGTGACCGGGTGCGGGCGGCTCCCGGCATCCGTCGATCGACGCACCCACCACCGTCGGGGGACGATCAGCGCGACGAGCGAGCCGAGCACCGCCCCGACCGTGTTCGTGAGCATGTCGTCGACGTCGAAGACGCGGTACGCGCACGGGTACAGTCCCCACACCCCGGTGAGCTGGGTGGTCTCGATGGTGAGCGACACCAGCAGGCCGGTCGCGAACGCGACGAGGATGCCGCGACCGCCCAGCACACGGAGGAAGAAGCCGAGCGGCAGGAACAGCAGCACGTTCAGCGCCAGTTGCAGGACGGCGAAGTCGGTGAGGCTGCGGGCACCGCGGAGGTCGTCGACGAAGGCCCAGATGTTCAGGTTCACCCTCGCGCAGGCGTAATTCTCGGCGTCGGGCAGGGGAAGCAGCGTGTACGTCCAGATGGCCCAGAAGTAGACGAGGGCGGCGGCCCACAGCAGAAATCGGCCGACGGTGAGCCGGCCGCGGCGACGGTAGCTGATCGCCACGAACGGCACGAACAGCACGATTCCGACCGCGAATCCGATGGCCAGCGCGACGACACCGGAGTAGACCTCGTTCCGCATGCGTCGATCCTTGCAGCCTCGCGGCGTCATTCTCACGCTCGCCGGGATTGCGCGGCGACACGCGACCGCGTAATGTCGCCCGCCGTGACAGACGACAGTCGCGGCCCCGGCGAAGAGACGCCGATCGCCAAGCGCATCCTCATCGGTGAGCCCCTCACGAGCGAAGAGCTCGAAGGCCAGCTGCTCCCCAAGAAGATGGCGCTGCCGATCTTCGCCTCCGACGCTCTCTCCTCGGTGGCCTACGCGCCGCAGGAGCTGCTGATGATCCTGCTGATCGGCGGGACGGCCTTCCTCGCGCTCAGCCCCTGGGTTGCGGCGGCGGTCGTCGCCCTGCTCATCGTGGTGGTGCTCAGCTACCGCCAGCTGATCAAGGCCTACCCCTCGGGCGGCGGCGACTACGAGGTCGCCCGCACGAACCTGGGCGAGAAAGCCGGCGTCGTGGTCGCGGCGGCCCTGCTGGTGGACTACATCCTGACGGTGGCCGTGTCGGTCGCCTCGGGTGTCGACAACATCATCTCGGCACTGCCGAACCTCGACCCCTTCCGCGTGGAGCTCGCGGTGGGCTTCGTGATCCTGATCATCCTCGTGAACCTCCGCGGTGTGCGCGAAGCATCGACGGCCTTCGCGATCCCGACCTATCTGTTCATCGGCTCGGTCATGCTCATGATCGGCACCGGGCTCGTGCGCTGGATGCTGGGAGACGCGCCGATCGCCGAGAGCGCCCAGTTCGCGGTACAGGCCGAGGATCTCAGCCAGGCGGCGATGATCCTGCTGATCCTCCGCGCCTTCTCGAGCGGCTGTTCCGCCCTGACCGGCGTGGAGGCGGTCTCCAACGGCGTTCCGGCGTTCCGCCAGCCGAAGGTCCGCAACGCGCAGACGACGCTCGTGCTGATGGGTTCGATCGCCATCACGATGTTCGCCGGTCTCACGGTGCTCGCCCTCGTCGCAGGCGTCCACTACTCCGAGGACCCGTGCCGACTCGTCGGCTTCAACTGCGAGGCCCTCGTGCAGCCGAGCCTCATGGCCCAGGTCGCCGCGGCCACCTTCGGTGGCGGCAGCATCCTCTTCTTCGTCGTGCAGGCGGCGACCGCCGCCGTCCTGCTGCTGGCGGCCAACACGGCCTTCAACGGGTTCCCGCTGCTCGGGTCGGTCCTCGCCCGCGACGGCTACGCGCCGAAGGCGCTGAACACGCGCGGCGACCGGCTCGTGTACTCGAACGGCATGATCATCCTGGGCCTTGCCGCGGTGCTCGTGCTCGTGATCTTCCAGGCGAAGCTGACGACGCTGATCCAGCTGTACATCATCGGCGTGTTCGTCTCGTTCTCCCTCGGCCAGCTCGGCATGGTCAAGCACTGGCGACGCGAGCTGCGACTGCTGTCCCCGAAGGCGGCGAAGGCGCGGCGTGAGGCGATCTCCGGTCTGTTCATCAACGCGCTCGGGGCGACCTTCACGATCGTGGTGCTCGTGATCGTGACGATCACGAAGTTCACCCACGGCGCCTACCTCGTGTTCATCGCGATCCCGCTGCTGTCGTTCCTCATGGTCGGCGTCCACCGCTACTACCGCGACGTCGCGCACGAGATCGCGATGGACGACGACGTGCACTACGGCTCGACCGGCGATGTCGCACTCATCCTCGTCGGCACCCTGCAGAAGCCGACGGCCAAGGCCGTCGACTACGCCCTGTCCGCCAAGCACGAGAAGACGCTGGCCGTGCACGTCGCCGTCACGGCGGACGAGGCGCGCGACGTGCAGGACGACTGGCAGTTCCACCACATGCCGATCCCGCTGGTCGTGATCGAGTCGCCCTACCGGCAGTACGCGGCACCTCTCGCCCAGTTCATCGCCGAGTACCGCAAGAAGCACGGCCCGGCGGTCGTCACGGTCTACATGCCGCAGTACATCGTCGGTCACTGGTGGGAGACGTTCCTGCACAACCGGCGCGCACGCCGCATCGCCCAGCAGCTCATGCTCGTGCACGGCGTGCAGATCACCCTCGTGCCCTGGATGCTCGACTCGTCGGAGCTGATCTATGGTCGGCGTTCGCGTCCACTGCCGGGCGATGACCGTCGCGCCGGGCGCCTGCCGAGCTACGGATTGGTCGCGCACACCGACGACGAGTCCTGACATCGTCGCGGCATCCGTCGCACCGGAGCCGCGTCGGATGCCGGGGCGTAGCCTAGAGGGGTGACTTCCGCGACCGCGTCCCCCGCTTCCGCCGCGCCCGTAGCGGCCCTCGACGCCTCCGCGATCAAGGCCGACTTCCCGATCCTCGGCGAGCAGGTCAACGGCCATCCCCTCGCCTATCTCGACTCCGCCGCCACCAGTCAGAAGCCGCTGGCCGTGCTCGATGCGGAGCGCGACTTCCTGACGCACGCGAACGCCGCCGTGCACCGCGGCGCGCACACGCTGGCCGCCGAGGCGACGGAGCTGTTCGAAGACGCGCGAGCCACCGTCGCCGGGTTCGTCGGTGCGCAGCCCGAGCAGCTCGTCTGGACGAGCGGCGCCACGATGGGCCTCAATCTCGTCGCATACTCCATCGGGAATGCGCGCCTCGTGGGACCGGGTGACGAGATCGTCACGACGGCGATCGAGCACCATGCCAACCTCATCCCGTGGCAGGAGCTCGCGGCCCGCACCGGCGCCGTGCTGCGACACATCCCGGCGCACGACGACGGCACGCTCGACATGGATGCCGCGGCATCCCTCATCACCGAGCGCACCCGCGTCGTCGCCTTCACGCATGTCTCGAACGTTCTCGGCATCGTGAACCCGGTCGCCGAGCTCGTCGCCCTCGCGCAGGGCGTGGGCGCGATCACCGTGATGGACGCCTGCCAGTCCGCGCCGCATATCCCGCTCGACCTGCCCGCTCTCGGCGTCGATCTGGCGGTGTTCAGCGGTCACAAGATGCTCGGCCCGTACGGGGTCGGCGGTCTCTATGGGCGCACGCCGGTGCTCGAGTCGCTGCCGCCGTTCCTCACGGGCGGGTCGATGATCACCACCGTGACGCTCGACCGCGCCGAGTACCTGCCGCCGCCGCAGCGCTTCGAGGCGGGCACCCAGCCCGTCGGCCCCGCGATCGGCCTGGCGGCGGCTGTGCGCTATCTCGACGCCGTCGGGCTGGATCGCATCCATGCCCACGAGGGCATGCTGGCCGATCGGATGCGCGCGGGGCTCGTCGAGATCCCCGGCATCCGTCTGCTCGGCGACGCCGCCGGCGTCGGGCGCGTGGGGCTGTGGTCGTTCGACGTCGACGGCGTGCACGCCCATGACGCGGGCCAATTCCTCGACGCGCGGGGTATCGCCGTCCGCGTCGGCCACCACTGCGCCGCGCCCCTGCACACGCGCTACGGCGTCACGGCGAGCGTTCGCGCGAGCACCGCCCTGTACAACACCACCGACGACGTCGACCGTCTCATCGAGGCCGTCGCCGGCATCCGCCCCTACTTCGGAGTCTGACATGAGTGATCTCGACGCCCTCTACCGTGAGCTGATCCTCGATCACTCCAAGCATCCGCAGCACTTCGGTCTCACCGACGAGGGCGACGCGCCCGCAAAGGTCGGCACGATCGGCACCTCGCACCAGAAGAACCCCGTGTGCGGCGACGAGATCACGCTGCGCGCCCGCGTCGACGGGGAGACGATCGCCGACGTGCAGTGGGAGGGCCGGGGCTGCTCGATCTCGCAGGCCTCGGCATCCATGCTCGCCGACCTCGTCGCCGAGGAGGGGCTCAGCCGGGCCGAGGCCCTGCAGCTGATCGAGGGTTTCCGTGAGGCGTTGCGCTCGCGGGGCACGATCGAGCTCGACGAGGAGGTCTACGGCGACGCCACGGCCCTGTCGGGCGTCTCGAAGTTCTCGGCGCGCGTGAAGTGCGCGATGCTCGCCTGGGTCGCCCTCGAAGACGCCATCGCGAAGGCCTGACCCCCCTCCCCCTCCCCGGGGCGGATGCCGAGCCGCTACGTTCTGCGCGAGCCGCCACGATCTGGCGTAGCGGCTCGCGCGAAACGTAGCGGCTCGGCGAAGGGGTGGGGGTTACGAACCGAGGAACTCGAGGGCGGCGCTGCGGAAGACCCGCGAACCCGGCGCGTTGAAGTGGTGGCGGTCGGGGATCTCGACGAAGCGGCCCTGGGGGCAGGCGGCGGCGAGCGCCTTCGAACCTTCGATGATGCCGTCGAGCGATCCCGTCGCGAACATCGCCGGCTGCTGCGGGGCATGCGCGGGGTCGGGATCGACGGTCTTCGACGACCGCATGCCCTCGGCGATGGCGAGGAGCGCCCGCAGGTCGTTGCCCGGCACGCGCTCGGCGAGCGCGATGTAGTTCTGCGTGACCCGGTCGGTCACGGGGGTGCCGTCTGCGATGAGCGCGCGCACCTGATCGAGGTCGAGGCGCGCGAGCGGGATGCCGTCGGGAACCCCGCCGAGAACGGCCCGCGGAATGCGGGGGGCGATGTCCTGCACGACCTCCCAGCCCACGCGGGCGCCGAGGGAGTACCCGACGTAGAACGCCTCGTCGACGAGGTAGGTGTCGAGCATCGTCTCGACGTCCCCTGCGAGCTGGCGGATATCGTACGCGCGGGGCTCGTGCGGCTTGTCGCTGGCTCCGTGGCCGCGCTGGTCGAGCGCGAGCACCCGATATCCGGCAGCGGTGAGATCGCGCACCCAGCCCGTCGCGACCCAGTTGTCTTTCGTGCTCGAGGCGAACCCGTGCACGACGACGACGGTGGGTGCGTCCTCGTCACCCCACGAGTACGTCGCGATGCGGTAGCCGTCGCCGACCATCAGGTACTGCGGGTCGGGCATCTGCGTGAGGTTCTGAAGCGGCGCGGTCACGGTGTCTATCCTGCCGTTGATTCGGCGGCCCCGGTCGCCGCGGCCGGTCACTCCTCGACGCGGACCTCTTTCCAGAACGCGACATAGCCCGAGAAGTCCTTGCCGACGCGGGCGATGCCGCTCTCGTACGGCGTCGGGTACGACCAGGCGCGATCGGCGAGAAGCGCGTCGCCGGAGCGCACGGAGTAGTACTGGCACTCGCCCTTCCACGGGCAGGTGTAGGGCGTGGGGCTCTCCTGCAGGAGGTCCCCGTTCACGCTCGACGGCGGGAAGTACCAGTTGCCTTCGATGGAGATCAGGTCGTCGCGGTCGGCCTCCGCCACCGTCACATCGCCCAGAACAGCCTTCATCGCGTCCTCCGCTTCGCTCGCACCCCACCCTTCCACCGTCGCACCCGGCCCGCAACGAGGTCGGCGGCGGGCTGCTGCGGAAGCGGGATGGACTGGGTGACCACGGCATCCACCACCATCGAGCCGTCCGTCGGGCCGACGACGGCGATGGGGGTGGTGAGAGTCGGCTCTGCGGGCTCGACCGGCATCCGCTCGAGCGCCCGGTGGGCGCGCAGATACGCGGGGATGAGGATGACGCTGGCGCCGACCCAGGCGAGCGGGTTGCTCCACACGACGCCGACGAACCCGAAGATGTGGCCGAGGATGACCGCCGCGCCCACGCGCATCGCCAGCTCGACGAGTCCGGTCACCGTCGGGATGACGGTGCTGCCGAGACCCTGCAGGGTGCCGCGCAGGATGAACAGCACGCCCAGCGCCGTGTAGCTGGCGCCGTTGATGAGCAGCATGAGCGCGGCCAGCTGTACGACGGTGTCGCTGCCGTCGCCGACGAACAGGCGCACGAGCGGGGCTCCGAACGTGATGAGCAGCGCGCCGAGCACGACGGCGGCGGCAAGCGCCATCCAGACCGCCTGCCCGACGCCGCGACGGATGCGATCCGGGCGACGCGCCCCGAGGTTCTGGGCGGCGTACATGGATGCCGCGAGCCCGAGCGACTGCAGGAGGGCGATGGCGAGTCCGTCCACGCGCGACGCGGTCGTGTAGGCGGCGACGGCGTCGGCGCCCAGGGTGTTCAGCGCGACCTGCACCGTCAGGGTGCCGATGGCGATGATCGACGCCTGGAAACCCATGGGCAGGCCGAGTCGCAGGTGCTCGACGAGATCGGCCCGCATGATGCGCCAGTCGGCGCGCTGCACGTGGAGCACCGGCAGCCGACGGCGGACGTACACGAGGCAGAGGATCACCGAGAGCGCTTGCGAGACGACGGTCGCGAGCGCCGCGCCGGCCACACCCAGACCGAACGGACCGACCATGAGGATGACGAGCACCACGTTGAGTCCGCAGGCGATCGTGAGGAAAACCAACGGTGTGCGCGAGTCGCCGATCGCCCGGATGATCGCGGAGAGGTAGTTGAAGCCCATGATGGCGCCGGCGCCGACGAAGCTGACCTGGGCGAACACCGTCGCCTCGTCCATGAGTTCGGGCGGCGTCTGCAGCAGGTGCAGGGCGGGACCGGCCAGCAGCGGCGCGCCGACCGTCAGCACGATCGTCGTGATCGCGGTGAGGATCGTTCCCGCCGCCACCGAGCGGCGCACCGCCGTGACGTCGCGGGCGCCGAAGGCTTGCGCCGTGGGGATCGCGAATCCGCTCGTCAGACCCCAGGCGAACCCGAGCAGCAGGAACAGCAGGCTGCCGGTCGCGCCGACGGCGGCGAGTGCATCGACGCCGAGATGGCGCCCGACGACGATCGCGTCGACGAACTGATACAGCTGCTGTACGACGTTGCCGATGAGCAGCGGCACCGCGAACGCGAGGATGACGCGCCAGGGGCTACCGGTGGTGAGAGAACGTGACATACGACCGGGTTCGAGACGGGGGCGGAAACGGCGAAAGGCGCTCCTCACGGGAGCGCCGGATTCCAGGCTATCGAATCGATTCGAGGAGCGCAAGACTCGGCATCCGTCGGTCGGGCGCGACGCGCCCGGTACTGTTGCTGGCATGTCCGTAGGTCTGCTCGCCGTCGTCGATGACATCCTCAGCGCGGCGCTGAAGGCATCGGCCAAGTCCGCAGGCGTCGTGATCGACGACGCGGCCGTCACCCCGCAGTACGTGCAGGGGCTCTCTCCCGCACGGGAGCTTCCGGTCGTGGGCCGCATCGCCCTCGGGTCGCTCGCGAACAAGTTCCTGATCATCATCCCGATCGCGATGCTGCTCACCGCCTTCGCGCCCGGGGTGCTGCCGTGGCTGCTCATCGTCGGCGGCGGATACCTCTGCTTCGAGGGCGCCGAGAAGGTGCTCGAGTGGTTCGGCTTCCACCACGGCGGCCACGACGACGAGGGCGGGCGCGACGAGAAGCGACTGGTCATGGGCGCGATCCGCACCGACCTGATCCTGTCGACCGAGATCATGCTGATCGGCCTGTCGAACGTCGATCCCGACCTGGACTTCTGGCTGCGCCTGGCCGTGCTCGCGGTCATCGCGCTCTCGATGACGGCGCTCGTGTACGGCGCCGTCGCCCTGCTCGTGAAGATCGATGACATCGGCCTGAAAATGGCGAAGAGCGGTTCGGTGCGCGTGCGTCACACCGGTACGCGCATCGTGCGGTCGATGCCCGCGGTCTTCCGCGTCATCTCGATCGTCGGCACCGTGGCGATGCTGTGGGTGGGCGGCCATCTCGTGCTCGCGAACCTCGGCGAGGTCGGCTGGCACGCCCCGGTCGAACTCCTGCACGCCGTCGAGCACGCGCTCGAGCCCCTCGGGCCCGTGGTGGTCTGGGTCGGCGACACCTTCGTGTCGGCCGTTGCGGGCCTGGCCGTGGGTCTCGTGATCGTCGGCATCGCGCTGATCATCGGCAAGGCCTTCGGCCGCAACCTCAGCTTCAGCGAGGGGCACCGCGCCCCGCACGGCGAGACCGTCTGACGGCGGCGGGCCGCGGTCGAGAAACCACTTTCGCCCCGAGAAATCGTCGGCACAGTGGTTTCTGACGGCGGATGTGGTTTCTCGAGGTGAATGCGGTTTCTCGCGCCGGCCGCCCGGTCAGTCGAGCGTGACGACAGCCCCGCCGTCCGCGTCCCGTGACACGTGGATGCCGCGGGCATCGGCGACCGTCCACGTGGGCGCCGCCGCGGCGGCGTGGGGGCCGATGCCGATGACGCGCATGCCGGCGGCGAGTCCGGCGGCGATGCCGTTGGCGGAGTCCTCGACCACGATGCAGCGCGCGGCATCCACCCCGAGCGCCGCGGCCCCCGCGAGAAACCCCTCGGGATCGGGCTTGCTGCGCGAGACATCACCCGCGGCGATGACGACCGGCGGCATCGGCAGCCCGGCGACACGCATGCGCGCCGCGGCGAGCTCGGTCGTCGCCGAGGTGACGAGCGCGTACGGCACGCCCTCGCGGTCGAGGGCGGCGAGCAGGTCGGCGGCACCGGGGATCGCCACGACGCCGTCGGTCTGCGCCGTCTCGGCGGCGAGCAGCTCGGCGTTCTCGGCGAGGTTGATCTCGTGCGGACGATCGGGAAGCAGCAGCGCCATCGAGTCCTGGCCCTGCCGACCGTGGATGATCCCCAGCGTCTGCGCCGGATCGACGCCGTGATCGAGCGACCACTGCGTCCAGAGGCGTTCGACCACGGCGTGCGAGTCGACGAGAGTGCCGTCCATGTCCAGCAGCAGCGCGGCGGCCCGCGTCTCGATGCGAACGACGGATGCCGGCACGCGCAGCACCTCCCACCCTCCGCCGAGCGGTGGCACGTGCTACCCGGCGTGGACGGTGCCATCACCGTCGCGCGACACGATCACCCGGTGCGGCGAGGTCGTGTCGACGAGGTGCACGAGCGCGGCGCCGTCGTCGCGGCGTTCCCCGCGCGTCGCGAGGCGCAGATGAGTGGCGGCGGGGGCGTCCTCGAGGGCGGGGCCCGTCACGGACACCTCCTGCCAGAACGTGTCCACCGGCACCGAGCCGACGCCCGGCAACACCAGCGTCCAGCCGTCGCCATCGGCGCGGTCGTGCAGTGCGGCACCGTCGAACGGGTCGGCGGCGAGCAGCCGGTCGCGCGCGGCCCAGGTGTCGCGCTCGACGCGGCGCGCCGACACGGCGGCATCTGCCACACCGGCATCCGCCCGGCCGGCGGCATCGGCCCCGCCTGCGACATCCGCCCCACCGGCCGCGTCCGCGACCTCGACGGCCGCGACGAAGGCCCAGAACGCGCGCAGCGTCGCCTGGGTGTCGAGCGTGGCGCCCTGGTAGGCGATGACAAGATCATGCTCGGGGAGGACGAGACCGAACTGCCCCGCGGCGCCGTCGAGCCGGAACCCGTGGCGGCCACGCCAGACCTGGTAGCCGTAGCCGAGGGCCCAGTCGTTGACCTCGCCGGTGGCCGCAGCCGGGCCGTCGAAGGCGGCGGTCTCGGACCAGGGACGCGACATCTCCTCGACATACCAGGCCGGCGCGACCTGCACACCGTCGACCACACCGCGGGCGTTCAGCATGATGGCCGTGCGGGCGAGATCGTCCACGGTCAGGTGAAAGCCCGAGGCGCCGTGCTCGATGCCGCCGTACGGTGACATCCACCGCTCCCCGATCCCGAGCGGATCGAGCAGCCGCGGGCGCAGGTAGGCGGTGAGCGGCTCGCCGGTGAGGGCGGTGACGATCGCGGACAGCGTGTGCGTGGCCGGGGAGTTGTACGCGAAGTGTGTGCCGGGAGCGAACGCGGGCTCTTCGCGCAGCAGTATGAGCGGATCGGCGCCGATGCGCTCGATCTGCGCGGCCGAGTGGCCGGTGTTCATCGTGAGCAGATGACGCACCGTGATGCCGTGCGGGTTCGCCTCACCCACGTGCAGACCCGCAGAATCGTCGAGGCCCAGCCGCCCCTCGTCGGCGAGGAAGCCGATCGCCAGCGCCGTGTACGTCTTGGATGCCGAGTACACGAGCGCCGGCCGCTCCAGCCGGTACGGGGCCCACGCGGTCTCGAAGGCCACCTCGCCGTGGCGGGCGACCAGCAGCGCGTGCGGGTCGAGACCCTGCGCAGCGAGGCGCTCGGCGAGCGCCAGCACGGCGGCTTCGGGGATGCCGAGCCCCTCCGGGGCCCGACGGGCCAGGGGGCGGGACGACAGGGGACGACGGGACTGCGGCGAGGAAGTCATCTCCTCCACTCTACGAGCGGAGCCCGTGCCGGGGGCCGCCCGCCCGCCGCACCTATCCGCGGGGGCCACCCGCCCCGGCATACCGCGGCCGCGCTCAGTCGCGGGGAGCGCCCAGCACAGCGTCGAGCGCCGAGACGAACCGGCGCGCATCGACCTCGGTGAGCACGAGGGGCGGTTTCACCTTCAGCACGTTCTGCCGTTCGGAGGCGGCCTGCACGATGAACCCGTGTCCGAGCAGCAGATCGCACACGAGCGCCGCCTCTTCGCGCGCGGGCTCGAGCGTCTCGCGGTCACGCACCAGCTCGATACCGAGATACAGACCCGTTCCGTGGACGGCGCCGATGAGCGGATGCCGCGACATCAGCGCCCGCACGCCGTCGGCGATGATGCCGCCGACCCGCGCTGCGTTCTGCGGCAGATTCTCCGCGTCGATGATGTCGAGGATCGCCGAGCCCGCGACGGCGCTCGCGGGGGCGCCGCCGGCCGAGGAGAAGAACGTTCCTTCGCGGGCGAGGGCATCGACGATCTCGCGGCGCGTGATGACGGCGCCGAGGGGGTAGGCGTTGCCCGCCGCCTTCGCCACCGAGACGATGTCGGGCACGAGCCCCTGCATCGTGCTCCCCCAGAACGATGATCCCAGGCGTCCGTAGCCGACCTGCACCTCGTCGGCGATCACCAGGCCGCCGTACGCGCGCACCGCGTCGGCGACGGCGGTGAGGTATCCGGCCGGCGGGATGACGCCGCCGGCGTTGCCGAGCACGGGCTCGCAGATGAACGCGCCCGCGGGGCGGCCCTCGTCGGCCAGGGAGCGCGCGAGGTCGGCGACCTCGCGCGCGTAGGCGGCCCCGGCATCCGGTCCGCGGTGACGGCCGCGATAGGCGTTCGGCGCGTCGACGAGGTGCACCCAGTCGGGACGCGAGTCGGCGGCGTGAGGGTTGTCGAACGCCGAGGTGCTGACCGCGTCGGCGGCGCTCGTCCAGCCGTGATAGCTCTCGCGCACGGCGATCACGTCGCGCCGGCCGGTGGCGACGCGGGCGAGCGTGAGGGCGAGGTCCACGGCTTCCGACCCGCTGTTGACGGGGATGACGGTGTCGAGCGACGGGTCGGGGCTGTGCGCGACGAGCCGCGCGGTGAACTCGGCGAAGGCGTCGTAGAGGAAGCGCGAGTTGGTGTTCAGCAGGTGCAGTTGCCGGGCGATGCGGTCGGCGAAGACGGGATGAGCGTGTCCGATCGCCGTCACATTGTTGACGAGGTCGACGTAGGCGCGACCCTGCGTGTCGATGAGGAGCGCGCCCCAGCCGCGCTCGATCTGCGGCGGCTCGGCGTAGAAGCGTTCGGCGGCGGCGCCGATCGCCTCCTCGCGCACCCGTCGGGCGTGCCGCGTCGCCCGCACCGGATCGGCCACGCGATCGGTGCCCAGGATCGCCGACGGATCTGCCGCGCCCGGGGTCTCGGCTTCGCCCTCGGCATCCGTGAATGCCGCGTCGGCGGCGGCCTCACGCAGACGGCGAGTGATGCGCAGGCGGCCGAGTCCCGGTTCGAGCTCGGCGACGCGACCGAGCGGGGCGCCGGGGTGCACGGAGTGCTCCGGTGCCGTCTCGACGACAATCCCCTCGATCCGCAGCACGACACCGGCATCGCGCACCTCGACCGCGCCGGCGCCGGCGCCGGGATCGGTGTCGACCGTCAGGATGCCGCCGAACGGCGCGGTGACCTCGACACCCGGGCGGGTCCACAGCTCGACGCACCGCGCCCGGGTGGCAGCGGGTCGGGTGGTGTCGGTCGAGACGCGGCTCAGGCGGCTCTCGCCGTAGCGCAGCACCGCGACCGGGGCGGTAGCGAGGGTCTCGCGGACGAGCGCCTGCTCGGTGCCGGGAACCGTCCAGCGACCGCGATCGAGGTGCGCGCTGCGGATGCCGAGATCCACGGTGGCCGCGGCATCCAGCTGCGACAGGACGGGACGGTAGACGAGGCCCGCGCGGTGCGGCCGGCCCGCGGCCAGGCGCAGCTGCGCCGTCACCTCGGCGGACGGCACCCGCGCCGTGCGCGCGAAGACCTGCCATTCGTGCTCGACCCGCTCGCGCGCGTAGTCGTTGCCCGGGTCGATGCGCAGCTGGCTCCACCCGCTGACGGCGAGCACCGCTCCGCGCAGCACGACGAGGGGCCACAGCGCCTCGATCTCCGCGTCGGTGAGGCGCGCGCGCTGATCGAAGCCCGCGACCGCACGGGCGACGATTGCGAGGTCGTCGGTGCGACCCATGAGGTCGGCGAGGAGCATCGCCAGCTCGGCGGCGCGCCACGACGTGGCGACATCGCCCAGGTCGATCACCCAGTGCCGTCGGCGCCGATCGCGCATGACGTTGTCGGCGGTGAGGTCGCCGTGGATCACCTGCCGCGGAAGGTCGGCCGCGACGGCGTCGAGCTCGGCGGCGGCGCGGCGGGCCGCCGCCAGGCACTGCTCGCGACGGTCCTCGGGGAGGTCGTCGATGAGCTGCTCGACGACGGCGAGGGCGTTGCCGAGCTCCCACTGCAGGTTGCGGTCGGTGTCCTCGGCATCCATTCCGGCCAGCACGTCGGCGACCTCGGCGACGAGCTCACCCAGTTCCTCGGCCTGGGCGCCGTCGGCATCGGTGATGTCCGACAGCGGTTGCCCGTCGACGATCTGGAAACCCGCGACGCGAGCGACCTGCCCGTCGGCGCAGACGATCTGCGTCGTGCGAGCGCCGTCGACGGTCGTCAGCACTTCCGGTGTCAGCAGTCCTTCTGAGCGCAGGCGATCGGAGGCGGCGATGTGCAGGTCGACGGCGAACGCGTCGACCGTCGGGTGGAAGATCTTGACGAGCATGCCCGCCCCGTCCACGCCGCGCACGAGGACGTTGCGGTCCTGCTGACTGCCCAGCTCGGTGAGCTCACCGTCCACGCCGTACTCGCGCCGCGCGAGCGCGCGAACCTCGTCGAGGTCGACCTCGGGTCGGGCGAGCAGCCAGTTGTCGGTCATCGGGTCACGTCCTTCGGGAGAGGGCGGTCGAGCGGAGATACCGCCGGTGCGCGCCGCACAGGCACCACGATTCTGGCGGATGCCGCGGCATCCGTGTGTCCGGATCAGCGGCGTCGACCGGTCATCCCGTCCGCCGGTCGATGCCGAGGCTGTGGTGCCTCGCCGCGCCTACTGCACCGTCCACCAGGCGACGTCGACGAGACAGAGCTCGCCGCCGGCCTCCCGGTAGAAGACGTCGCCTGGATACTGCGCACCCGCGACGACGCCCGACGCAGGGAGCGAGAGGTTGATGCTCCACGTCGGATCATGATGGGCCATCTCGGGCCAGTGGGCGGCGACGAACCGCTCGGGCTCTTGAGCGGTGAGCCCCTCCCCGTCCGCCGGATCGCGCACGTCGGGTTGCGATCCCGGGCAGACGAGTGCCGCAGCCTCGCCCGCCGCGGCGGCCGCGATCAGTTTCTGGGTCGTGTCGATGACGTGTGCACCGGCGTCATGCGGCGACTCTGTCCGCCACAGACGGGCACCGCCACGCCCAGCCGCAGGACCGCCTCACCGCTCCCGCAGCGCGGTGACCAGCTCCTTCGCGTAGCGAGAGCCCTGGGCGGTCGTGCTCCAGGCGATGCCGATCGCGCGCACGCGCTGCGGCTCCAGCGGCAGATAGACGACGCCAGGGTCATCGCGACCCGGAGTCCGCGGAAGGATCGAGACGCCGAGGCCACCCGCGACCAGGCTGCGCATCGTGTCGATCTCGCTGCTCTCGAAGGTCACGTTCACGGTGACGTCGGCCTCGTCCAGGATGCCGGTGACCGCCGTCCGCAGCTCCGCGATACGCGAGAAGCCGATGAAGTCGCGCCCTGCCAGCGCGCGCACGTCGACCGGGCCGGATGCCGTCGCGAGCGGGTGACCGGTGGGCACGGCGATGCACAGCGGCTCCTCGGCGAGCGCGAGCCAGCCGATGTCGTCCGAGGTCGCCGACGTCGCCAGCGGTGCCGTGCTCAGAGCGACGTCGATCGTGTCGAGCGTGAGCCAGCCGTAGAGGTCGCGGGCGAAGCCCTGTCGCAACGAGACGCGCACGTCGGGGCGCAGCGCGCGGAAACGCTGGATGACGTCGGGCACCATCCACCGCGCCACCGAGTGCAAGAACCCGACGCGCAGCAGGCGACCCTCGTCGGCGATCAGCTCGGCGTGGCGGCGGGCCGACTCGACGGCGTCGAGGACGCCGGCCGCATCGGCCCGGAAGGCGAGACCGTTGGCGTTCAGCTCGAGCCGTTTGCCGTGTCGCGAGAACAGCGCCATGCCGACCTCGTCTTCGAGGCGGGCCAGCGCGCGCGACACGTTCGACTGGTTGATGCGCAGCTCCGCAGCGGTGTCGCGCGTGTTCTGCGTCTCGGCCAGCGACAGGAAGATGCGGAGGGTCTGCTCGTCCATGACACCGATTATGCGCCGATCGCATCACAAGCGGCATCCGTTTCATTTCCGGCCCATCCGTGACCGGACGACGATGGTCCGCATGGCCCTCACCGTGCTCGATCGCACCCCCACCGGGTCGATCGCGCGCATCGCCGCGGGCACCCCCTCCTACCGACGCCTCGTGGGGCTGCTCGCCGCAGGCGGACTCGCGAACTTCGCGATCATCTACTTCCCGCAACCGTTGCTGCCGGCGATCGCGGCGTCGTTCGGAGTGGATGCCGGGGCCAGCGGACTCACGATCTCGGCGACGACCGCGGCCATGCTGCTCGGCCTGCTGCTGTCGGCGCCGCTGTCCGACCGCATCGGGCGGGTGTCCGCGATGAGCGGATCGCTCGTGATGGCCGGCATCCTCTCGGTGGCGTGCGCGTTCGCGCCCACGTGGGAGGCCTTCCTCGCCCTCCGCGCCGCGGGGGGCCTGGCACTGGCGGTGCTGCCGGCCGTCGCGCTCGCGTACCTGCGCGACGCCGTCCGCGACGACGCGCACGGACGCGCCAACGCGCTGTACATCTCGGGCACGGCCCTCGGCGGCGCCGTGGGCCGGCTCGCGCCGCTGCCGCTCGCGACCCTCGGCGGCTGGCAGCTCGTGAGCATCGTGCTCGGTGTGCTCAGCGTCGTCGTGGGCGTGCTGGTCTGGTTCGCGCTCCCCCGCGACGGCGCCGCCCCGCTGCCGCTGCGGATCGGTGACCTGCTCGGCGGCACGGTCGCCTCCCTCCGCGACCCCGTCATCCTCGCCGTGTGCGTGGCGGGCGCGCTCGCGATGGCCACCTTCGTCGGGCTGTACAACGCGGTTCCGTTCCGCCTCGATGGCCCGCCGTTCTCGCTCGGCGCGGCAGAGGTGTTCGTCTACTTCGCCTACCCCCTCGGCATCCTCGCGCCGGGCCTGTTCCACCGGATCTCGAGACGCCTCGGCCGCGCGGTCACCTCGCTGCTGGGCGCGCTCGCGATGCTCGCCGCGATCGGCCTGGTGTTCTGGCCGAACGTCATCGCGGTGTTCGCGGGTCTCGGACTTCTGACGGCGGCCTTTCTCGGAACGCACTCGATCCTCAGCGGGTGGGTCGTCGCGCGCGCTCAGGCGGTGGGGCGCAGCACCTCGCGGGCATCGAGCGCCTACCTGCTGACCTATTACCTCGGCAGCACGGTGTCGGGCGCGGCATCCACACACCTGTTCGCGAGAGCCGGCTGGACGGCCGTCGTCCTTCTCGCGGCGGGGCTGACGACGCTGTGCGCTGCGCTCTTCCTCGCGCTGCGCGTGCGCCGCGCCGGCTGAGCAGGGCGCCGACGGGAGCTCCGCGGCACCCCGCCCTACGAGAGCACGACGAGGCGCTGGGTCGCCCGGGCCATCGCGACGTAGCGGTCGACGGCGCCCGAGACGCCATCGCCGAACCGCTCGGGGTCGACGAGCACGACCAGGTCGAACTCGAGCCCCTTCACCCGCTGCGCGTCGAGCGCGGCTACGCGCGGGCGCGGCACGAAGGCGGGCGCGCCGATCACCACCGCTGTGCCGTCGGCGCTCTCGCGTTCCCAGGTGTCGACGATCGCGTCGAGGTCGCGGCGCGATCCGTAGCTCACCGGGACTCCCGTGCTGCGGATCGACGCGGGGACGTTGGCGTCGGGCAGGGCGGCGCGGATCACCGGACCCGCGACATCCATCACCTCGCTCGGCGTGCGGTAGTTGACGGTGAGCGTCGTCACGTGCGAGCGGTCGATCCCGACGCGCGCGAGTCGATCGTCCCAGCTCTCGGCGAACCCGCGTCTCGCCTGCGCTCGATCCCCGACGATCGTCAGGCTGCGCGAGGGGCACCGCTGCAGCAGCATCCGCCATTGCGCGTCGGTGAGCTCCTGCGCCTCATCGATCACGAGATGCGCGAACGGCCCGGCGAACGGATCACGATCGGATGCCGTGGGCTGCGTGAGCGTGCGGCGCAGGTCCTGACCGCGCAGCATCGACATGAGGCGCAGGTCGCCATCGTCGGCGGCGATGAGGTCGCTGACGACGTCCGACATCACCCGATGCTCCTCGGCGGCCGCGCGTCGGTCTCGGCGCGCACGCACCTCGCTGTGCGGGTCGCCCACGCTGCGGCGCGCAGCGTCCAGCAGGGGCAGGTCGACGTCGGTCCATCGCGTCGGAGCGCCGCGCGTGATGAGCACGTCGACCTCGACAGCGCTCAGCCACGGCGCGCAGCGCCGCAGCATCTCTCCCGTCGTGAGCAGACCGCGCAGCAGCGCATCGGGATCCAACAGCGGCCAGGCCCGGTCGAAGAGCGCCTGCAGCTCCTCGTCGTTCTCGAGCGTCTCGCGCGTCGACTCGTCCGCGTCCCAGCCCGCCCCGTAGGCGTCGAAGTCGTCACCGGAGCGGGGCGAGGAACGGGACGCCTCTCCCCAGCCCTCGCCCCACCCGTCGCCGCCTCCTCCGCCGTCGCGCAGCTCGTCGTCGACACGGTCTTCCAGAACGTCGAGCAGACGCTCCCACGCGCGCACACGAAGCGCATTGTGCGGCAGGCCGTCGGCGTCGGCGAACACCTCCGACCACTCCGCGGGGCCCAGCACGACGGCGCCCCATGCGGTCTCGATCGGCGTGCGTCGCCGCGGCGGGCGTTGCCAGAGACGCACGGCGGCTCCGACGGCGTCCACGACACGGCCGTCGCCGAGCAGACGGCGAACCTCCGGATCGTCCTCCTCCCCCACATCGCCGCCGTCGACGAGGTCCTTCACCGCGCAGACCAGTGCGCCGTCCTCGCCGAGGCTCGGCAGCACGTCGTCGACGTAGTCGACATAGGGGCGGTGCGGTCCAACGAACAGCAGTCCGCCGCCCCCCGACTGCACACGCGCATCGGCGTACAGCAGATACGCCGCGCGGTGCAGCGCCACGACGGTCTTGCCGGTTCCGGGGCCGCCGTCGACGACGAGCGCGCCCCGGGAATCGGCGCGGATGATGGCGTCCTGATCGGACTGGATCGTCGCCAGCACGTCGCGCATCTTCGGCGACCGGCTCTCGCCGAGACTGGCGATGAAGGCGGACTGGTCGTCGAGGGCCGCGCGGTGATCGATGCCGTCGTCGGCGAAAACCTCGTCCCAGTAGTCCACGACGCGCCCCTCGCGCCACCGATACCGGCGTCGACTGGTGAGCCCGAGCGGATGCGCCGCCGTCGCGGCGAAGAACGGCGCGGATGCCGGGGCCCGCCAGTCCATCAGCAGCCGCTCCTCCGCGGCATCCGCGAGGCCGAAGCGTCCGATGTAGGTGACGATGCCCTCCTCGTCGACCATGCGACCGATGCACGCGTCGAGGCCGAACCGGCGAAGGATGCGCAACCGCGCCGACAGGCTCCGCACCTCCAGATCGCGTTCGAGTGCGCGCTGGCCTCCGCTGACGGCTTCGTGCCGGAGCGCGACCAGCCGCGTATCGGTGCGCTCGACCTCGGCGGCCAGCACCCTCGCGATCGCCGCGAACTGTCGTTCGTCGCGGTCGATGAGCGCGGGGTCGGCCTTCCGCCGACGCCGCGATGGAAGATCGAACACGCTTTCCTGAGACTTTTCGCTCGGCATCCCACTCCCCTTCTGGCGCCGAAAACCCGACGCGACCTGCGATTCTGCCTCACGCAGGGGGCCTTGCGGCAAGTCCCCCTGCGCGCGGGATAATGGAAAGGGCACCTCGGATGGCGTGAAATGTACTCATGCGAGCAACCGTCATGTTCGGCGCGGGAGACGTCCGCGTCGAGAACGTCGCCGATCCCGTCATCCAGCAGCCGACCGATGCCGTGGTGCGCATCGTCCGCGCGTGCGTCTGCGGCTCGGACCTGCACCCGTATCACTCGATGACCGAGAGTTCGACGGGCCGGCGGATGGGGCACGAGCTCATCGCCGTCGTCGAGGAGACCGGCGCCGACGTCACCACGGTGCGCCCCGGTGACTTCGTCGTCGTGCCCTTCGTCTACTCCGACAACACGTGCGTCTTCTGTCGCGAGGGCTTCCAGACCTCCTGCCAGCACGGCGGCTTCTACGGCAACGGGCGGGTCGGCGGCCTGCAGGCCGAGCGGGCCCTCATCCCCCAGGCTGACGGCACGCTCGTGGTCGTCCCCGACGTCGACCCCTACGCGGCATCCGATTCCCTGCTGGCGTCGCTGCTGACACTGTCGGATGTGTACCTGACCGGCTTCCACGCCGCGCACCTCGCCCGTGTGCGCCCCGGCCAGACGGTCACGGTCGTCGGCGACGGCGCCGTCGGACTGTCGGCCGTACTCGCCGCCCGCACCCTCGGCGCGGAGCGCATCATCCTGATGGGCCGCCACACCGACCGCACCGACCTGGGCGTCGAGTTCGGCGCCACCGACGTCGTCGCCGAGCGCGGCGCCGAGGGTGTCGCCCGGGTGATGGATCTCACCGACGGGCTGGGCAGCCATGTGGTGATCGAGGCGGTCGGGCACATGCCGGCGTATGAGCAGTCCTACGGCGTCGTTCGCCCCGGCGGAGTCATCTCGCGCGTCGGCGTGCCGCAGTACGAGAGCGCACCGGTGGGCTTCGCCTCGCTGTTCGGCAAGAACATCACCCTGACGGGCGGCGTCGCCCCGGTGCGCGCCTACCTCGAGGAGGCCATCCCCCTCGTGCTCGACGGCACGATCGAGCCCGGCCGCGTGTTCGATCGCATCATGCCGCTCGACGAGGCGCCCGCTGCCTACGCCGCGATGGACTCCCGAGAGGCGCTAAAGGTGATGCTGACGGTCTGAGCCGTCGAAGCGCCCGGCAGCAGGCTCACGCGTTGAGCAGCTCCCAGTGGCCCTCGGAGATCACGTCGACCTCGCCGTCGACGACACGGATCGCCGTCTGGTCGTCGATCGCGTAGGCGCGACCGCCGATGCCCTCCGCCCACCGGTGGGCCGCGGCGGTCGTGTTTCCGGTCCAGCCCGGGTAGTCCAGGTGCGGGAAGATCGAGAAGTCGACCAGCCCCAGCGTCTGGTCGGTGCCACCCGGATGCCGGTCCACGAACTCCGGCCCCACGCGCGGCGTCAGGGCCATGCTGCCCGCGCTGATGCCGACCCAGACGGTCTCGTGCAGCTCGGGCAGGACGTCGGCCAACCCCGAGGTGCGAATCCACTCGGCCAGGTACACCGCTTCGCCGCCATCGACGAGAAGCGCATCGGCTTCCTGCACCCACGGCATCCATCGCTCCGGCGCGATCGTCGGCAGGGCGGTGAGCTCGAGCACCCCCACGGAGCGCCAGCCGAGCTCGACCGGACTGTGGATGCCGCCCGGCCACCGCCCCGCCGTGGAACGCCACACCGTCTCGGGCGAGCACATCGGCTGGCCCCACTGCGCCGTCGGGATGAACAACGCGGAACTGTCGGCAATGGGTGTGCCGAGCATGTCTTCGAGCGCGGTGCGGATGCTGTCGTTGGTGACCCCGCCCGAGGTCAGCAGGAGCTTCATGCGCCCAGTCAATCGCGTGCGGCAGCGCTCGGCCAGGGGGTGAGCCTCCGCCTGCCGGCGGTGCAGTGTTAGCGTGCGAAGGTGACCTCGACGCCGCAGACCCCCGACTCCGCACCCTCTCGTTCGATCCGGGTGTCGGCGGCCGTCATCACCGACGCCGACGGACGGCTGCTGCTCGTGCGCAAGGCCGGGACGACCGCGTTCATGCAGCCGGGCGGCAAGCCGGAGGCGGGCGAGGATGCCGCGCAGACACTCATCCGCGAGCTCGCCGAGGAGATCGGGCTGCGCCTGCAGCCGAGCGACCTCACGCCGCTCGGCGAGTTCACCGCCCCGGCCGCGAACGAGCCGGGCTTCGCCGTCGTGGCGGACGTCTTCCGCGTCGACATCGGCGATCAGCAGCCCGTGACGGATGCCGAGATCGAGGAGCTGCGCTGGGTCGACCGGGGCGCGGCATCCGCTCTGGAGATCGCCCCTCTCGCCGCGGCCTACTTCCTGCCCGAGGCTTGAGCGCCGGCGCCGCCGGCGGCGGCCGACCGACTCACCACGAGCTCTTGCGGTAGTCCTTGAGGAAGATACCGAAGAGGTCTTCGCCCGCCTCGCCGCGCACGATCGGGTCGTACACGCGGGCGGCGCCGTCGACGAGGTCGAGCGGGGCGTGGAAGCCCTCCTCCGCGAGGCGCACCTTCGTGTAGTGCGGGCGCTCGTCGGTGATCCAGCCGGTGTCGACGGCCGTCATGAGGATGCCGTCGGTTTCGAACATCTCGCGAGCGCTGGTGCGCGTGAGCATGTTGAGCGCCGCCTTCGCCATGTTGGTGTGGGGGTGTCCGGGACCCTTGTACCCACGACCGAACACGCCCTCCATCGCCGAGACGTTCACGACGTACTTCCGTCGCGCCGGCGAGGCCGCCATCGCGGGCCGCAGACGCGAGACGAGCAGGAACGGCGCGGTCATGTTCGCGAGCTGCACCTCGAGCATCTCGAGGGGCTCGACCTGGTCGACCGACTGCGTCCAGCTGTTGATGTGGTTCTCGTCGGGCACGAGCCCGCCCGCGTCGATCGCCGTGCCGGCGGCGAGACGCTCGAGCGACGACGACCCGGCGGCCATCGCCTCGGCGGTGAGCTCTTCCGCCGTCCGCGCGGCGGCGGCGAGGATCGGATGGCTCGACACCGACTGGGCCAGGGCGAGCGGATGCGCGTCGTTGGTGTGGCCGAAGGTCAGCAATTCGGGCAGCGGTCCCTGCGGCAGCGGCGCGAGCTCGGCGTCCACGAGCGGTTTGTACGCCCCGGCGGAGCGGCGCACGGTCTGCGCCGCGTTGTTGATGAGGATGTCCAGTGGTCCGTCGGCGGCGACGGCATCCGCGAGGCCGATGACCTGGGCGGGGTCGCGCAGGTCGATGCCGACGATCTTGAGTCGGTGGATCCAGTCGCCGCTGTCGGGCAGTGCCGAGAAGCGGCGGACGGCGTCGCGCGGGAAGCGGGTCGTGATGGTCGTGTGGGCGCCGTCGCGCAGCAGCCGCAGCGCGATGTACATGCCGATCTTCGCGCGGCCTCCCGTGAGCAGGGCACGACGGCCGGTGAGGTCGGTGCGGGCGTCGCGCTTGGCGTGGCTCATCGCCGCGCAGTCGGGGCACAGCTGGTGGTAGAACGCGTCGACGATCGTGTACTGCTCTTTGCAGATATAGCAGGCGCGGGGCTTGATGAGCTCGCCCGCGGTCGGGGCCGCGGTGCGGGACGCGAGCGGGATGCCGCGGGTCTCGTCGTCGATGCGGTCGGGCGCTCCCGTGGCGGTCGCGGCGACGACGGCACGATCGGCGTCGGCGATGCGCTGGCGCTTCTCCTTGCGCGACATGCGCTTAACGTCCTTGTACATCTTGCCGGTCTGGCGACGCAGGGCGATGTAAGCGGGGTCGTCGCGATCGAGCAGGGATGCCGCGTCGATGACGCGCAGCGCGATCTCCAGCTCGTGGGGGTCGATCGCGATGGGGGCCGGGGTCGCCGCGTCGTCCGGGTCGGGCGTGATCTCGGTGTCTGCAGGCGTTTCGGGCACGAGGGATTTTATCGGACGCGGCTGAGCGCGAGCCCGGCGGGCGACGGAGCGGGCGAGGGTCGACGTCGAGGCGCGTCAGCCGGCGATGCCGAGGAGCTGCTTCGCCGCGGCGACAGCCGGTGCGCCGAAGAGACGCGGGTCTTCGTTGAGCGCACCCGAGCTGATCGAGACGCCCACTCCCGGCATGTCGACGAGCGTGCCGTAGATGCGCAGATCCCCGGTGGACTTCGTGCCGTAGGCGATGCCCCCCCGAGCCTCGACGGCCCCATCGGCGATGTACTCCGACCCGATGGCGGCGATGTCGTCCTTCTTGGGCACGTCGACCGCGCCGTTGTTGGTCGTCACCGTGACAAGAACGGTGTTGACGTAGTCGCCGGTCGTCGACATCCAGGTGCACTGCACGGTGCCGTCTTCGTTGCTCTGGTCGCTCAGTTCGAGCCCGTCGATCGCCGAGCCGAGCACAGAGCCCATGGCGGCGCAGTCGGGGTAGCGGGCGAGCACATCGGCGAGCGCCATGCTGGGTGCGGCCGGCGCAGCGCCACCGCCGGCATCTCCGCCCCCATCCCCATCCCCATCGCCGGGGTCGCTCGCGCCGTCCGACGGCGCACTCGTGCCGCCACCGATGGCTCCGGACGCGGAGACCGAGGGCGACGCAGCCGTTCCGCTTCCGGCGGCGCATCCCGCGAAGGCGAGAGCTCCGGCGGCGACGAGGAGGGCGAAGGCGGCACGGGAAACGAGGCGGGGGGCTGTCACCCCGGCATCCTAGCCATCCGCGTGGGCCGGCCTCGGAAGGTCTCCACAGCCCCTCTGCCCCGCTAGCCTGGCGCCATGTCCGCAGAGCAGATCGACGATGGCGCCCACGGGGCCGCTCAAGGCGAGAAGGCCCTCGACCGGCTCGTCGCGTTCAGCGATGCGGTCGTCGCGATCGCGATCACTCTCGTCGTGCTGCCCCTGGTGGATAAGGCGATGGATGCCGAGTCGGCGTCGGCCTTCTTCGCCGACAATGTGACCGGGATGATCTCTGCGGCGCTGAGCTTCGTGGTGATCGCGGCCTTCTGGCGCGCCAACCACGTGATGTTCGTGCATGCCCACGGCTACAACCGCCTGGTCGGCCGCCTGCAGACCCTCTGGCTCGCGACGATCGTCTTCCTGCCGGTCGCGACGGCACTCGATCTCGCCGGGCCGGGCACAGACAGGGTCGGACTGGGGGCCTACGTCGGAACGATGCTGGTGGGCGGAGTGATCCTGCGCGTGCAGGCGATCGCGCTGCAGCGGGCGGGGCTGAGCGACCGCGCACCCGCACCGCCGCTGAGGCACTGGATCGGCGCGATCCTGATGGCGGTCGCGCTCGTGCTCGTGCTGCTGTTTCCTCAGTACGGCGCTCTCTGGCTGCTCGTCCTGCTGCTGGAGATTCCCCTCGGCCCCCTGCTGAATCGCGGGTCGCGCTGACGCTTAAGATCCCATCGCCGTCTGGAAGAGTCTGAGCGCTATCAACAGCCCCGCCACGGTGCCCGCGCTGGCGGCGAGCGGAACCCAGGTGAGGTCCTTCTCCGTCCGCCGCGCGAAGCGGGCCGCCGCTGCGGTGCAGACAAACATCACGACGGCGACGACGTAGTAGACGGCGCCCGCGAGGTCGGCGCCTGACCAGTCGCAGCGGGGCGCGCATGCGCCCCCGGCGAAGATCGTGCTGCCCACCCAGATCGCCGTCGTGATCGCGAAAACGACGACCTGGAGGACCGCGACGGCAAGAACGGATGCCGCCGCACTCCTGCCTGACCTTGTGCTCATCGGCTCAGTTTGTCATTCTCGGTCGACGCCACGCTCCAGTTGAACGCATCGATCGGGTCGCTCGCGCCGTCCCCGCCCGAACAGCACTCGCGCCGTCCCCGCCCGAACAGCAAGGGATGCCGGGCGACACGCCGCGGCATCCCTCACCCACCCCCGCGTGTCGACGGCGATCCCTTGCAGTTCGGCACCCGCCCCCACCCGCAACGCGACCGGCCGGATCAGCCCCCCGTGATCCAGACCGTCGTCTCCCCCGGCACGGTGTCGCCGTCGAGCGGAGTGCTCGACAGCACGACACGCTGACCCGGCACGAACGACAGCGCGAGCGGTGCGGAGCCGAACACCGTCACCACCTCCCAGCCATTCGGGCGGCGGAAACGCAGCACATCGCCGCGGCCGGTCTCGACCCACTCCAGTCGCTCCAGCGCCAGGAGCTCGTGCCGCAGGGCGAGGGCACGGCGGTAGAGCGAGAGAGTGGATGCCGGATCGCCCTCCTCCGCCTGGACCGACGCGTCCGCGAACCACGACGGCTGCGGCAGGTGCGCACCCCCCGAACCGAAGCCGAACGAGGAGCCCTCGCGGGTCCACGGCAGCGGCACGCGGCATCCGTCACGTCCGTACTGCTCCTAGTGGGTGCGGAAGAAGGTCGGGTCCTGCCGCTGGTCGGCGGGGATCTCCGCCACCTCGTGCAGGCCGAGCTCCTCTCCCTGATAGAGATACGCCGATCCCGGCAGCCCCAGCAGGAAACAGCGACGCCGCCCGCGCGCGCCGACTGATCGCGCCGCTCCCCCCGCGCCCCCCGCGCGTCAGTGGAACGCCCATTCCCGACCCGAACTGCAAGGGATGCCGAGCGACACGCCGCAGCATCCGGGCCTGACCCCGCGTGTTGCGGTCGACGCCTTGCAGTTCGGTCACCGCGGAACGGAACCCCGAGCACCCCGGGCCAACTCATACCCGGCAGGCATATCATGTCGGGCGTGCACCTGAGTATCCCGAGCCCCGACCTCAGCTGGTCCAGCTTTCACATCGGCCCGCTGACGATCCACGTCTACGCGCTGTGCATCATCGCGGGAATCATCGCCGCCGTCATCATCACCGAACGACGGCTGCGGGCGCGCGGAGTGCCGGCGGGAACCGTGATCGATGTCGCGCTGTGGACGGTGCCGCTGGGCATCATCGCGGCGCGGATCTACCACGTGCTCACGCACATGGGCGACTACTTCGCGCCCGGCGACAACCCGTGGGCGGTCGTCGCCATCTGGGACGGCGGCAACGCGATCTACGGCTCGATGATCGGCGGCGCGATCGGCATCTACATCGCCACGCGGCGCGCCGGCATCCGCTTCTTCGCCTTCGCCGACGCGCTCGCGCCGGCCCTGCTGGTCGCGCAGGCCATCGGACGACTCGGCAACTACTTTAATCAGGAACTGTTCGGGCTGCCGACGACCCTCCCGTGGGGCCTGGAGATCTCCCCCGACGCGCCGATGTTCCCCGCCGGCGTCGCGCCGGGCACGCTGTTCCATCCGCTGTTCCTCTACGAGATGATCTGGAACCTCGTCGGTGCCGCGCTGATCATCGTCCTCGAGCGCAGAGTGCGTCTCGGCTGGGGCCGCAGCATCGCGTCGTACTTCATCTGGTACGGGCTGGGCCGCAGCTGGCTGGAGGCGATCCGCATCGATCCCACGAGCGATGCGCCCCTCGGCATCCCGGCGAACATCTGGGCCTCGTTCGCCGTCGTGCTGCTGGGCGTCGCGATCTTCGTCGTGCAGACGGTGCGCTATCGTGGCGAGCCCGATACGTCGCCGTTCACCGCCGCGGAGCAGCAACGACAGGAGGCCGAGAAGCTTGCCGTGACCCGCGAGGACGCACCGCAGCCGTCGTGACGAGCGCCGCCCCGCCGCGGGGGTGACGTGGACGCGTCCCGCGGGAGCTCAGCTCGGTGCGTCCGCGCCGAACGCTGCTGCGCCCGGACCGTGGAGGTGCCGCTTCGCGGGATCGACCCAGTTGCCGGAGCCTGTCATGCGGTGCCAACGCTTGTGGAACGCGAGGTCGGTGTCAAGAGACCCGTCAATCTATCCGTGTACAACTCCGGAGTTTTGGTGACGGCGAGCCCCGGAGGGGCGCTGAACCGGCAGACAGCCCGAGATTTCCGGAGTTATGAACGCACGGCCGGAGTAACTCCACCCGAGAGGGCCGGCGCCAGCAGCGGCAGGATGCCGAGGCGCTCAGTCCCGCGGGGTCTTGATCATCGCGCCCGCGACGAGGAACACGATGGCGGCGGCCGGCTGCACGAGCGACCAGACCAAGCCGTCGAACCCGAACGGGATGACGGGGTTCCAGGCCACCGCGATCACGGCGAACACCGCCGCCCACACCCATTGACGCGCCTGCACGGCGAACCAGCCGACGATCAGCGCCAGGATCGCGACGACGAAGAGCACCACGATCCCCCAGCCCGCCGTCAGCAGCACGGGCGCGAGGAACAGCACGGCGGCGGCAAGCAAGGCCGGCGCCAGGGCGTTGCGCTGGAAGTTCGGCTCGGTGCGCTTCGTCCCGCTCATGCGAGAACTCCCGGATCGATCATCGTCATACCGGCAAGCGTGGCACGGTCGAAGGTGGGCAGTAGCGCCGCGGCCTCGGCGAGCGAGATCGTGCGCTCGATGAGTTCCTGCGGACGCAGGCGTCCCTCGGCGATGAGCTCGAGCATCGCCGGATAGTCGACGGCGGCCATGCCGTGGCTGCCGAGCACGTCGAGTTCCCACGCGATCACGCGGGCCATCGGCATTGCCGACAACCCCGTCTCCGACGGAAGCAGCCCGACCTGCACGTGGCGGCCGCGGCGACGCAGGCTCAGCACGGCGTCGGCCGCCGTCTGCTCCGCGCCCACCGCGTCGATCGAGACGTGCGCGCCTCCCCCGGTGATCCGGCGCACGGCGTCGGGCACCTCCGCCCCGTCGGCGACGACGACGGCATCGGCGCCGAGCGCGGATGCCGCGTCCAGCGCGGCCCGGTTGCGATCGACGGCCACCACGTGCGCACCGAGCGCGCGGGCGATCATGACGACGCTGAGTCCCACACCGCCGGCGCCGACGACCACGACCCACTCGCCCGGCTGCACGCGCGCACGTCCGGTGAGTGCGCGGAAAGCGGTGGCGAAGCGACACCCGAGGGAGGCGGCGGCGGCGAAGGAGACGTCGTCGGGAATGCGCACGAGGTTGGTGTCGGCGGCGTGCAGCGCGACGCGCTCGGCGAACGAGCCCCAGTGCGTGAAACCGGGCTGCTGCTGGTCGGGGCACACCTGCGCGTCGCCCGCGCGGCACCACTCGCAGGTGCCGCACCCGCAGACGAACGGCACGGTCACCCGGTCGCCGACGGCGAACCGCTGGACGCCCGCTCCGGTCTCGACGATCACTCCGGCGAGCTCATGCCCCGGAACATGCGGTACGGCGATGTCGTCGTGGCCCACCCACGCGTGCCAGTCGCTGCGGCACAGGCCGGTCGCCCGCACCTCCACGACCACGCCGCCGACGGGCGCGACCGGGTCGTCGACCTCGCGCACCTCCAATGGCTCGCCCACGGCATCCATCACCACTGCACGCATCCGCACCCTTTCGTCCCCTTCACGCTAGTTGGTGCACCTGCGCTCACGCGGCGGCCGGAGCCGCTGCCGCGGGAACGGGAGGTGCCGGCGCGGCGGCATCCGCGTACGCCCTCGCCTGGCGCACGAAGAGCATGAGCCACGCGAACAACAGGCCGGCGATGATGAACTCCGACCCGGTGAGGTTGTAGTAGTCGACGGGTACCCAGAGGGCGACGGCGACGAGGATGCCCGCGACCACCAGCACCGAGAAGACCGCGATGTCGCGGCCGATTCCGGGGACGAGCGTCAGCAGGCATCCGACGAGCACGCCGAAGACGACGACCATTCCGGATGCCGCGCCCACGTGCACAGGGAAAGCGACGGCGTCCGGGACGAACCCGGCCACCATCAAACACAGGCCGATCACGGCGAGCAGCCAGGCGAACAGCCGTGCACGCCGCTGCGCGGTCTCGACATGCGCGCGGAGTCCGACCTCGAGATCGTGGGCGACGAAGTTGGCGAGCGCGGTGATGACGGCGCCGGTCGTGATGAGCGAGAGGTTGAACTGGTAGCCGGCGTAGCCCGACTCGTTGCCCAGTTCGGAGAAGTGGAACCTCCACCAATCGCCCTGTGAGGCGCTGACCATGCTCGCCAGCGTGCCGATGAACAGCACGAGGGTGGCGAGCGAGGCCACGCCCGTGGAGGTGACACGTGCCCCCGAGACCGACGCGACGTAGGTCATCGTGCCGACGGCGGCGGCGACCAGCGCCGCGGCACCGAACGGGTCGATCGTGAGGCCTCGGAAACCCAGCTGGAACAGCTCCGCGACGGCCACGACGACCAACGCCGCCAGCATCATCATCGCCGCAGACAGGGCGATCAGATCGGTTGCCCGTTTGGCGCGCGGCAGGCTGTTGCGCCAGGCGAGATATCCACGGCGCCGTTCGAGCGCGAACGAGACGGCGAACGCCGGACCGGCCGCGATCGCCGCGAGCAGCGCCGCAAGGCTGCCGACGGACTCGCCGCCGCCGAGCGGCATCCGCGCCCCGCCCATGACGAGCACGGTGGTGGCGGCGGCAACGAGCGCGGATCCCAGCGACCAGCGGGTGGCGCGGGACTCGACGCTCGGTGAGAAGCGGGGCGTCTCGGATGCCGCGTGGTGTGTCCATCGCGCGGGGGACGGCCGCCATCTGCTCACGCGTCGAGCTTACTTTCGACCTGCTCGCACGCCGGCCGCCGCCGGGCCAGGACTTCGCTCGCCTGCTGCATCCCACCCATAGCCCGAACTGCAAGGCGGCCGCGGGGACACGCCGCCCGGGCGCGCGTCGCACCGGCGTGTCGCCCGGCATCCCTTGCACTTCGGATGCCGGGGGTGTGGGCGTCGCCCGGGCACGCACGCCCCCGGCGCGCCGCGCGCCGATCCGGGCCACCCCACACCGCCCCGCGGGCACCCCAGGCCATGGCTACCTCCCCCAGCACCCCGGCCCGAACTGCAAGGCGGCCGCGGGGACACGCCGCCCGGGCGCGCGTCGCACCGGCGTGTCGCCCGGCATCCCTTGCACTTCGGATGCCGCCGCCGCATGCCGCCGCTCCCGCCGGCGGTCGGCACGCCTGCAAGCCCCCGCCCACCGCACGCGCTCAGCGCGGGGGCCGCACCACGCGGTAGCGCAACGCCTGGATGCCGCGGGCCCACCGGCGGCTCGAGACGAGTTCGAGGCTCGTCGGACCGACGCCCCGCGGATAGAACGGGGTGCCCCCGCCGAGCAGGATCGGGTACACGACGCTCCGATACTCGTCCACGAGTCCGGCTGCGGCCACCGCGGCCGCCAGTGTCGCACCCCCGATCGCGATCTCCCCGACCTCGTCGTCGTCGCGCAGGCGCGCGATCTCCTCCACGAGATCGCCCTGCAGCAACGTCGTGTTCTGCCCGGGCGCGGCATCCAGCGTCGACGAGACGACGATCTTCGGCAGCTCGTTCCAGACCTCGGCGAACTCGCGCTCGAGCGGATCGAGGGTGGGTGCGACCTCCGGATCCTCCCAGTACCGCATCGTCTCGTAAAGGCGCCGGCCCAGGAAGTGGGCGCTGAGACCACGCACCTCCTCGAGGGCGGCACGGAAGATGTGCTCGTCGGGCACGCCCCAGTCGAAGCGGCCCTCGGCATCCGTGATGTAGCCGTCGAGCGAGTGCGACATGGAGAGGATGATCCGGCCCACGTTCCGCTCCTTCGCGACGGTGCTGCGCCCTCGACGCTACCCCCGCCCGCGGCGGGGCGACACCCGGTCGCTCCGCGTCAACGAGATGCCGAGGTCAGCACGCCCCCGTTCGCGGCCCGCGGCACGAGGCGCTCGAGCTGCGTCACGTGCCGCGGCTCGAGTTCGGCGAGGGTCGACACGCCCAGGAGCTTCATGGTGCGCTCGATCTCGGTGCGGAGGATCTCGATCGTGCGGTCGACACCCTGACGTCCGCCCGCCATCAGGCCGTAGAGGTAGGCGCGCCCGATCAGCGTGAACTTCGCCCCCATCGCCACGGCCGCGACGATGTCGGCGCCGTTCATGATGCCGGTGTCGATCATGACCGTGGCATCTTTGCCGACCTCGCGCACGACCTCCGGCAGGAGGTGGAACGGGATGGGCGCCCGGTCGAGCTGCCGTCCGCCGTGGTTGGAGAGGATGATGCCGTCGACGCCGCGGTCGATGAGACGCTTCGAGTCCTCGACGTTCTGCACGCCCTTGACCACGATCTTGCCGGGCCAGAGGCTGCGGATGACGTCGAGGTCGTCGTAGCTGATGGTCGGGTCCATCGCGGAGTTCAGCAGCTCGCCCACCGTGCCGCCGGTCGTCGACAGCGACGCGAACTCGAGCTTGGGGGTGGTGAGGAAGTCGATCCACCACCAGGGCCGCGGGATGGCGTTGATGATGGTGCCGACCGTCAGCTGCGGCGGGATCGAGAAGCCGTTGCGCTTGTCGCGCAGGCGCGCGCCCGCGACGGGGGTGTCGACGGTGAACTGCAGCGTGTCGAAGCCCGCGGCCGCCGCCCGGCGGACGAGACCGTACGAGATCTCGCGGTCGCGCATGACGTACAGCTGGAACCAGTTGCGCCCGTGCGGGTTCGCGGCCTTGACGTCCTCGATCGAGGTGGTGCCGAGGGTCGAGAGGGTGAACGGGATGCCGGCGGCACCGGCGGCTCCCGCCCCCGCCGTCTCGCCCTCGGTCTGCATCAGCCGGGTGAAGCCGGTGGGCGCGATGCCGAAGGGCAGCGCCGAGGGGCCACCGAGGATCTCCGTCGACATGTCGACCTCGGCGGCGGGGCGCAGGATGTCGGGATGGAACTCGATGTCCTGGAAGGCCTGGCGGGCGCGCGCCAGCGACAGCTCGCCCTCCGCCGCACCATCGGTGTAGTCGAAGGCGGCCTTCGGCGTACGACGCTTGGCGATCGTGCGCAGGTCGGCGATCGTGAGGGCGCCCTCGAGACGGCGCTTGCGGCCGTCGAGTTCGGGCTTCTTGAACTGCATGAGCTCCAGGAGCTCGCCGGGCTTGGGCAGCTGACGCTTCACGGGTGACATGGCGGGCCTTTCAGGTGGGGACGACGGTGTGTGGTGACGCGGGCCGGATCAGGGCAGCATCCACGAGAGGACGGAGGACTGCAGACCGACGAGCAGACACATGGCGGCGAGCATGCCGATGCTCCACCAGATGACGCGGCGGAGGATCGCCGACTCTTGGCCGACCAGGCCCACGGCGGTGGCGGCGATGGCGAGGTTCTGCGGGCTGATCATCTTGCCGATGACACCGCCGGAGGTGTTGGCCGCGACGAGCAGCGCCGGGTCGAGGCCGGCCTTGAGCGCGGCGCTCTGCTGCAGCGTGGCGAACAGCGCGTTGGCGCTCGTGTCCGAACCGGTGACTGCCGTTCCGAACCAGCCGAGGATCGGCGAGAGGAAGGCGAACAGGGCTCCGGTGCCGGCGATGAACGCGCCGATCGTCAGCGTCTGTCCGGAGATGTTCATGAGGTAGGCGAGGGCCAGCACCGATCCGACCGTGAGCAGCGAGAAGCGGAGCTTCACGAGCGTCTGCCACCACGTTCGGGCGGCGTCCTGCAGCGGCAGACGGTAGACGAGCGCCACGACGACGCCGCAGATCACGAGCAGGCTGCCTGCCGACGACAGCCACGGCAGCGTGTACACCGTCGCCCCGGATGCGGCGCCGGACGAGGTGAGGATGTGGCCGTTCAGGCCCGGCCAGGGGATCTTCACGTCGGTCGCGCCGAGGGCCGCCTTGAGGTCGGGGACGAGCTTGGCGAGCGAGAAGACGACGATGACGAGCAGGTACGGGAAGGTCGCGAGGAAGACCGTCCGCGCGTCGAGCGGGACGTCCGATACCGGGACGGCGCCGGTGGTCGCAACGGGGCCGGTGGTGGTGCGCGTCGACGCGGATGCCGAGGACGTGCCCGTGGCCGACCCGGCACGGGCCGCGCGCGACCCGGCCCGACGGGTGCGGATGCTGCCGGTGGCCGCCTTCTCGCTGGCGAGCAGGTCGACGGCGGCGTTGGTGAGCAGACGCTCACGGGCGGCCTCCGTGCCGCGCGGCTGCCAGAAGCGCAGGAGGATGACGGCGGCGAGGATGCCGGCGAGCGAGGCGACGATGTCGGTGAGCTCCACCGAGATCCACGTCGCACTGACCCACTGGGCGATCGCGAACACGACACCGAACACGACCGTCGCGGGCCAGGTCTCGCGGATGCCGCGCCACCCGTCGGCGAGCAGCACGATGATGAGCGGGACGAAGACCGCGATCAGGGGCGTCTGGTGGCCGACGATGGCGCCGATGTGCCGGTAGTCGATGTCCGTGAGGGCCCCGGCGGTGACGATGGGCGTGCCGACCGCGCCGAACGCGACGGGCGCGGTGTTGGCCAGCAGCACGATGACGGCCGCACGCATCGGCGAGAAGCCGGCGGCCATGAGCATGACGCCCGTGATGGCGACCGGTGCGCCGAAGCCGGCGAGCGCTTCGAGCAGTCCGCCGAAGCCGAACGCGATGATGACGGCTTGGATGCGCGGGTCGTCGGAGAGGGCGTTGATCACGCGCCGGAGGTCCTCGAAGCGGCCGCTGCGCACCGTCAGCTCATAGAGCCAGATCGCATTGAGCACGATCCACATGATCGGGAACAGCCCGAAGACGAAACCCTGCGTGGACGCCAGGAGTGCGAGGTCGATCGGCATCCGGAAACCGAGCACCGCGACCAGGACGGCGACCGCGAGTCCGGTCAGTCCCGCCCAGTGCGCCTTCCAGCGCAGCACGCCGAGCGCGAGGAACACCGTGAGGAACGGGAGGCTGGCCACGAGAGCGGAGAGCGCGAGGCTCCCGCCGACCGGGGCGAGTTCGGGTGTGTACATCTCTGTCTCTTTTCGTACGTCGTTGTGCGAAGGGCGGAGTGACCGGGGTGCGGATGCGGACCTTTTAGAGGTCTGACCGCTAGCGCAATCTATGTGACTGACCGCTAGGCTGTCAAGAGATTCGAGAGAGGTGGCGCGGATCCGATGGCGGAGAACGCACCCGATTCCCTGTGGCAGCCGGTCAAGAAGGCGCGCGCCCACGAGCTCGTGATCGAGGCGATCGAGGACCGGATCCTGTCCGGCGCCCTGCAGGTCGGTGACGCGCTGCCCCCCGAGCGGGAGCTCTCGACGAGCCTGGAGGTCAGCCGGGCGGGAGTGCGCGAAGCGGTCCGTGTGCTCGAGGCACAGGGCGTACTGCGCTCCCAGCCCGGAGCGGGCGCCACCGCCGGGACATTCGTGGCGGCCCTGCCGCGCGATGCACTCACCCGCTTCCTCCGCCTGCACGTCGCGCTGTCGAACTTCACGATCCAGGACGTGACCGATGCGCGCGTCGTGCTCGAGCGCGCCAGCGCGGCATCGGCGTCCCGCCGGCACGACGACACGGCGCGGTCGCGGATGGTCGAGGCGCTGGACCGCATGGATCAGCCGCACTCCTCCCGCGACTCGTTCAACGAGGCCGACACACAGTTCCACCTCGCGATCGCGGAGGCCTCGGGCAGTGCCCTCTCGGCCGCGCTGACCGCGGCGATCCGCAGCGCCATGAAGGTGCCGATACTGCGCGCCGCCGAACGCACCGAGGAGTGGCCCGACGAGGCGCAGCGCCTGCGCCGCGAGCACCGCGCGATCTATGCAGCCATCGACGAAGGAAATCCGGCCCGCGCCGCCGACCTCACCGAAGCGCACATCCGTCGCGCGGCATCCGTACTGTTCGGCCTCGAGTCGCCAGACAGTCGCGCATGAGCGGCAGCCGCCAGCGCCTGCCACCCCGTCTCGGCGGCCGGGGCGCTCGCTTCGCAGGCGCGCACGCACACGCTGGAACACCTCCGCCGTGGGCCGCGACGACGGGTCGAGGGAGGTCATCGCGGTGAGTATCGACCTCCATCCTTGGCCGAGCCCTCCGGGAACCTCGGGGTGTCGAGTGAGTCGGGCGAGGATCGTCGGGGGCGGGATAGGAGGCCGTGCCGATCACGACTCCGGGCGAGGTGACGCGGGCTGCGTCGAGGAGGTGTGCGACGCCGAAGTCCACGAGAGCCGGCCGGAACGGGACGACTCCGTGCCGGATAGGGCGCAGCAGCACGTTCGCAGGCTTGATATCGCGGTGGACGATGCCGGCGTGGTGGACGACCGCCGGCGCGCCGGCGAGACCGATGATGAGCGAGACGACCTCGTCACCGGTCAACGCGTTCTGCGCAAGACGGTCGTGAAGCGTCTGCCCCGGCACGAGCTCCAGTGTCGTCCTCCTTCCAATATGCGACGCATCCGACTCGCCTCACCGCGCATGCCCCCCAGAATGCGCGGTGAGACAATTCTCCTCGGCCTGCTGTACGCGGCCGGCGCCGCGCTGGCAGCGCTGATCCTGGTCGGACTGCTCTACGTGTTCACCTGGGGCCTCTTCAAGGCGTGAGGTGAGTTCGGTAGGCCCCCTTCGTGTGCTGCGCGGATGCCGGGCTCCGACCGTACACCGACGGCGATGAGCCAGACGGCGAACCAGATCTCGAAAGCGAAGACGGGCACCGCGGCGACGCCGGCGGCGACGCCGTTCAGCGGGATCGCTCCGGCCAGCTGCAGCCCGTTGCTGACGAGCACGATCACTCCGCCCGCGATTCCCAGTGCGGCGAGGGCGCGGGGCACGGCCCGCGCGTCCCACAGCAGCCAGCCGAGGATCACGGTGTTGACGCTGATGACGAGGCCTTGACCGAGCAGGAACGCGGCCGTGTGCATCGCCGTAGACTCGCCCTCGGCCGTGGCGTTCACAAGCGCCGGTCCGAGCATCGGGAGCGCCCCCGCGACGATCACCGCCGCTTCGAGCGTGCGCAGCAGCGCGAAGCTCGCGGCGCGGGCAGGACCGCGCGACTGCAGCAACACCCAGAGCAGCACGCCGGTGCCGAGGCACCCGAGTGCGAGCACGAATTCCAGGGCGACACCGGCTCGGAGGAGACCTCCGCCGTAGGCGATCACGGCGGCGACCGAGGTGACATGCGTGACGAGATAGAGGACGCCGGCGAGGCGGGCCTGGCGTCGGGCGAGCTGAGACACGGGGTTCCTTTCGCGGGTGGTATACGGCGTACACCGATTCGGCAACAGACTAGGTGTACGGTGTATACGTGTCAACTATGCGTCCGCGTCTCGACCTGGAGCGCATCGTCGACGCGGCGACCGCCATCGCCGACGAGGGCGGCCTCGACGCGGCGAGCATGCGTGCGGTCGCCGAGCGCCTGGGGGTCACGCCGATGGCGCTGTACAAGCACCTCGATGACCGCGCCGCCCTCGTGGACGCGATGCTCGACCGGGTTCTCGCCGGCGTCGCTTCACCCGCGCTGACCGCGTCATGGGACGACGCCGTGCGTTCTCGGATCATGGCCGTGCGCGCCGCACTGTCGTCGCACGCCTGGACCCGGCAGGCGATCGAGACGCGTGAGCGCGCCACGCCTCGCGTCCTCGCGCACATGGACGCGCTCATGGCGGACATGTTCGAGGGGGGACTGTCGGCGGATCTCGTGCATCACGCCATGCATGCGTTGAGCACCCGCATGTGGGGATTCACCCGCGACGTGCTGCCGACGCCGGTTCCGCCCGACGACCCGCGGGAGCGCGCCGCCACGATGGCCGCGTTCGCGACGGCCTACCCCGCGATCATCCGCATGGCCACCACGGCGCCGCACGCCGGGGAGGCCTGCGACGACGACGCGGAGTTCGCCTTCGCCCTCGACCTGCTGCTCGACGGCATCCGCCGCCGGCACGAGCAGGCGTGGACATCGACCGGAGCTGGTGACGCGCTCCGCCGTTGACGTGGAGTCAGCGAAGGCCGCTTGCGCGAGCATGCGTGGGTGCGGGGCGCCTACGAGGACATGGTGGTTCTCGGGCTGTTGCGCGCGGAGTGGGAGCGCAAGGACGGCTGACGTCGCGCCCCGCTACTGAGCGGATGCCGGCGGCACGACCGTGCCCTGATGGAAGCGCAGGCGCGGTGCGGTGCCGCCGACGTCCCACAGTGATGAGTGCCGACTGATCCGCGAGGGCGTCGTGAGCCGATAGGTGACCAGCACCAGCTCGGGCGAGAGCTGACGGAACTGCCACTCATCGGTCTGCGGCGTGACGCGCGAGTCCGCGCTCTCGGCGGCGAGCGCACCGACGACCTGCTCCCGCGTCCAGAGGGTGCCGGAGCGGCCGATCTCGACGAACGCAGGGTGCAGCAGGTCATCGACCGTCTCGGCGTCGCGGCGCACGTCGGCATCGAGCAGCGCCGTCTCGGCATCCTTCACCGCGACCCACTGCGGCACTGCGGCGTGACGCACCAGCCGCACGATGTGGATCGGATGCCCGGCCATCACTTGATCGCGTTCGAGCCCGTCGCGGACGAAGCCGTTGCGCAGATAGAACGCTTCGGCGCGGGGGTTGTCGTCCATCATCCAGAGGTAGGCGTCGCCGGCACCGATCGCCGCGTCCAGCAGCAGCTGCCCCGCACCGGTACCGTGGTGCGCCGCCAGGACGTAGATTCCCTCCAGCTCCCGCGACGTCGGCCGATCGTCGTCGCGCCCGTCACCGGCCGTCGCCCAGCCGACGATCCGCCCGTCGACCTCGGCGACGAAGACGTCGGTGACGTCGTCTTCGATGATCGACGCCCACCGCTCGATGCGCGGCTCGACCCGCAACCCGGCGAGGACCGTCGCCGGAAGCTGGCGGACATACGCCTCGCGCCAGGCCTGGACATGAACCGCGGCGATGCCCCGGGCGTCGTCGACGGATGCCGGGCGCACGCGCACGGCCCGGGATGGCGGACTCATGGTCATACGCTCATGCTCGCAGACGGATGCCGGGCGTGCGCCTCAGGCGGTGAGGGCCGAATCGACGATCTCGAACACGGCGGGATCCCACGTGGGGGCCCGCTCCCACGGCAGGTCGAGGCCGTTCGCGAAGAGGATGCTGTGCCGCGGCGGCCAGGACTGTGAATTGCAGCGATAGATGTCGCGGTTGTCGCGTCGTTCAGTGTCCGATGAGGAGGGCTTCCTGGGCGGCGTCGACGGCCTCGGGCGTGAGGTGGGTGTGCCCGTTGATGTCAAGAACACGTCGGATCTGAGTGACGAGGCGATCGGCGAGGCGGAAGTTCCCGTTCGTGGCGCGCACGATCGCGGCGAGGGCGGCGGTGTGAGCGAGCCCTGAATCACCGGGGTCTGGTGCGGGGAGGCGTTGCGTGACGACGGCGGTGAGTTCGTCACTGCGGAGAGAACGGTATTCGTGGGCGAAGCCGACGCGGCTGTAGAGCTGAGGGTAGCGCGCGAGGCGTTTTTCAATGCCGGGCATGCCGATGAGGATGACGCCCATGTGGTGGCGGTCGTAGAAATCGCGGACTTGTTCGAGGCCGGCGGTTTTGAGGCGGCCGGCTTCGTCGATGATAAGCAGTTCTGTGTTCCCGCTGTGTTGGGATTCGGGATGGACGTAGGGGTCGACGTGACCGTACCGGGCATAATCAATGGCCCACGAGACTTGTTGGCACGCGCGGGGCAGGCCCTGGTCGATCTGCTTGATGGTGGCGGCGACGGTGGGGGTGAAGAACGCCGTTCGACTCTGCTGGACGCCCTCGGGGAGGGGAGGGAGCAGGCCACGCTTTCGGGCCGATGTAGCGGTGTGAGCGTACGGTGTCGGCGAACTCCACGAATCGTCGGTGCTCTCGGGTGCTGACGAACGCGGGGCGGGTGTCGGTGTGTGGTGGGGGCGCCTGGGTGAATTCGTCGAAGGTGCCGTTGAGGAACCGTCGCCCGTCGTCGTCCGCGCCGACGAGGACGGACACCGGCTTTCCGACGGTCGATTCAGTCGTTGGCATAGGTCCTCAGCCTGTGTCTCTTCGATTGCGGGGCTGGCGCGTCGGGCTCGGAGGGAGAGAGAGGCGCGGCCGCGGGTCGGTGCCGAGTGTCTTCCGGCAGAGAGCTGGCGACGTCGCTGAGGGAGCGGAGTTGCTGCTTCAGCGCCCGGCGCCGGGTGTTCCTTGCGCTCTGCAGGTCGGCGAAGGTGATCGTTTCGGAGGAGCGTTCAGGGGCGATCGCGCGGCATAGGAACGCGCTGTCGCGAAACAGTCGGATCTCGCCGAGGTCGCGGGGGTCGTATCGGACGGTGACGTCTTCACCGACGTAGGCGGCGAGGACGGGCGAAACGTATCGGGTGGAGGCGAATCGGATGCCGTCGCGCTGCACTCGTCTGGTGGCGGTGGCGGTCAGCAACAGCAGGTCGAGGTCTTCCGAGTGTGCGGGCATACGCGGGATGAAGCTCCCGCTGCGCCAGCGCGCGTGCGGTGCCGTCCCGGTCGCGGAGTGCGGGCGCTCGTTGTACTCGTCGACGATGAACCGCTCGAGGACGTCGTCGAGCTGGTGCAGGGTCAACATGGGGGCGCTGGTGGGTGTGCCGCCGGTGCCGTGCGGGATGAAGCCAGGTAGGTGCGGGAGCAATTCGGTCGTGATGGTGCGGTAGAACCGCTCGATCTTGCCGCGTCCTTGCGGAACGCCGACCCGCGAGTGAATGAGGCGCACGTGCAGATCCAGACACACCTGTTCGATCCGAGCAGAGGTGAAATCCGACCCGTGATCGCTGTAGAGAACATCGGGGAGCCCCGACACCACCCACGAGGCATGTCGTTTCCGGCTCGCGGCCTGGTGAAACGCCAGTGCGGAGCGCTCGGACGTGGGCGCCGAAACCGCTAAGGCGTATCCGGCGACGGCACGGGAGTAGTCATCGAGCACGATCGTCAGCCAGGGGCGCACAGGCGTCTGCTTGTCGTCGAGGATCATCACGTCCAGCAGCGTGCGGTCCATCTGCCACTGCTCATTCGGGGCGGTTGTCGTACGCCGGTAGACGAGCTCGAATTTGTCGCGATAGGCGTCACCGCCCTCAGCGAGAGCTGTCAGGCCCGGGTCGATAGCGTGCACGATTTGGCGAACGGTCGTGTACCCGGGAGCTGGCAAACCCTCGATCGCGCGCGATATCGCCGACGCGCCGATGGATGTACGCGATGGTGGGAGCCGGCCGGCGCACGGCCAGCGCCTCGATCGCCGTGACCAGTTCCGTGGGGATACGGGAGGCACCTTTATCTCGGCGAGGCGGTCTTGCGAGCTGCCCCGCACCGATGCGAGCGGCCCATCGTTGCAAGGTTCGCACCGTGACGCCGGAGTGCTCCGCGATCCGCGTCCACGGCACACCGTCGAGGTGTTGGCACACAAGCTCGGCTTTCTGCCGGTCGCTGAGGTGCGCCATGAT
>NZ_MKRU01000094.1:0-6166 GCF_001897985.1 Microbacterium sp. 69-7
GCCGAGTACGGCACACGAGCGCCTCGGATGTCGCGATAGTCCTGGTGGCCGGGGCCCGCCCAGAGAATCGCGTCGCCGTCGCCGACGCGCGAGATCGCCTCGACGATCGCCCGTTCCGGCGGCGAGATCTCGAGGATCTCGGTGGCCGACACGGCGGCGCGAGCGCCGGTGAGCAGTTCGGCGCGGATGTCGTCGGGGTTCTCGTGTCGCGGATGGTGATCGGTGATGATGAGGATGTCGCTGCCGAGCGCGGCAGTGCGTCCCATATCGAATCTCTTGGTCGTGTCGCGGTCGCCGTCGGCGCCGAACAGCATCCGAACGCGTCCCGGGGTGATGCGCCGCACGGCGGCGAGTGTCTTCTCGAACGCGTCGGGGGAGTGGCCGAAGTCGACGTAGACCGCCGGGCCGCTCTCTCCGGACACGCGCTGTGTCCGCCCGGGACAGCCGCCTCGATCCGGCGGCCGTCGAGGGCCGCGGCCAGCCGCTCCCACGCGTAGCCCGCCTCTCGGAGCATCACGATGGCGAGCGCCGCGTTGGAGGCCATGTGCGGGCCGATCACCGGAACAGTGGTCGTCAGCAACTGCCCATCGGGGCCGTGAGGAGCGAAAGTGGTGCCGTGTTGTCGCTCGGCGACGATGTCCACGGTCCAATCCGCCGCGACCGGCTCCACGGCCAGGGCCGGGGTGATGATCGTCGTGGTGGGAACCCTCGCTGCCGCGACGACCTCGACGCCGTATTCGGAGTCGAGGCTCACCACCGCCCGACGACTGCGTTCGGGGGTGAACAGCGGCAGCTTCGCGCGGAGGTAGGTGCCCATGTCGCCGAAGTCGTCGAGATGGTCGTGCGTGAGGTTGGTGAAGCCCGCGACATCGAAGACGATCCCGTCGACGCGGTGACGTGCCAGTGCCTGCGCGCTGACTTCGTCGGCCACCGCCTCCACTCCGCGCTCGCGCATGTGCGCGAGCAGAGCGTGGAACTCGGGCGCCTCCAGAATCGCCTTGAGGAGATGTGCGACGCTCGTCTTGTCGTTCGTTCCCGTGACGCCGAGCATGATCGGCACGTTCTGCTCCGTGCCGTAGATCCAGGCCGAGATCTCGCCGAGGATGCCGCGCGGATCGTCCACCACGGCGATCGGCACGCCGGCGTCGGCTGACAGCTCCGCACCCGCGCGGTCGGTGATGACGGCTGCCGCCCCCGCCGCGACGGCAGCCCCCACGAACTGCGCACCGTGATGGTTGCGGCCGGGGAGCGCGACGAACAGATCGCCGAGACGCAGGTCGTCCGTTGCCAGCGTCACTCCGGAGCGAGAGCCATGACCAGGCTACCTCGTTCATTTCGGCACGCGGCCCGGTCGCCGCACGGGCGGCGACCGGGCCGCAGGCCAGGACGAGCCGGGTATCCGTCAGGCGCGGCGTCGACGCACCAGCGCGACGACGAGCGCTGCGATCGCGGCGGCGAGGGCGCCACCGCTCAACCAGCGTGCGACCGGGTCGGCATCCGACGCCGCCGCGGCGGTCGTGGCGGCGTGCGCATCTGCATCGCCGTCGGTCGTCGACGCATGCCCGTGGTCGCCAGAGCCGGTCGACACGGCACCGACCGCGACGACGGGGGCAGGCGCTTTCAGATCGTCTTCGCTCTGCCCCTCGGCGGCGACCTCCGACCAGTCGGTCGACCCGGTTTCGCACGTCTGCAGGACGGGGAAGGCCACCGAGGTGTTCGCGGCGCTCGACGAGAAGATCACATCGAGCGCGACCGAGGCCGCTACGCCGGAGTCGACCGGCGTGATCGCCGTGAACGTGACGGAGGACGGGATGCCATCCGTGTTCAGCTCGCGGGTGATCTTCCATGCGCCGTCGAGCACCGGCTTCACGCCGTCGATGCCCTGGGGGATGGTGATCTTCACTGCGGTGGTGGGCGAGTCCTCGCAGCCGTGGCTGAACGAGAACGCGAGGCGTGTGGTCGACCCGGCATCCGACGCGTCCGGCGTGACGTGCACGTGAGCCGATGCGGCGAGGGGGGCCGCAAGCACGAGGGCGGCGCCGGCGAGGATGCCGGCGATCGTGCGTGCGCGGCGGCGGGAGTCAGGGGTGACAGTCATCAGGGTGCTCTTTCTGTTCGTTCGTGGCGCGGCGGATGCCGCGATGACGGGTGCGGCGGTGCCGCGGGGTGCCGCGGGTGCGGCGGTGCTCAGCGTGCGAACGCCGGTGGACCCCGTCGAGTGAGAACGGACAGGTGGGCATCGGCACGCGCGACGCGCGGGCCGGGAGAGGGAATGACGACCCACGGGAAGCTCTGCGGTGCCGGCGAGTGGGTACGGTTCAGGACGCGCCGGATGCCGCGGGCCAGAACCGCCACAAGCCGCTCGCCGTAGGCCACGAGCGCGATGGTGACGACCGCCGCCAGGGCGTGGGCGAGCAGCATCCCGACGCCGAGGTGGGCGGCGGAGTGTCCGGAGCCGGCAACGGCCGGACCGATCGAGAGCGCGCCGTGCACGTGCCCGGTGCCGGCGGCGGGGAGGGAGGCGGGTCCGATCACGGCGAACATCGTGTGCAGTGCGATCTGCGCCGCCGCGATGGCCGCTGCCGTCCGAAGGAGACTCCGGCGTCGGCCGACGAGAGCGACGGCGACGGGTGAGGCGAGAACGGTGACGGCCACGATCAGCCACAGCGGGGGTGCCTGTCCGCCGCCCAACGTGTGCCCCGCCGAGGCGATCGTCGTCGCGATCGCCGCTGCGGTCGTGCCGCGCAGGGCGCGCACACGGCGGCTCGTCGATCGGTGGGGCACCTGATGAGCCTACCGGCGCCGAAAGGGGCGTGCCGCGCGAGGGCTGAGCAAACTCAAAGCGGCGACCGGTAGCCTCTTGGCTCGTGACCCTCATCGCCTTCATCGTCGGCGTCGTGCTGCTGGTCGTGGGGCTCGCGGCATCGATCGCTCTGCACGAGGTCGGGCATCTCGTGCCCGCCAAGCTCTTCGGCGTGCGAGTGGGCCGCTACATGGTGGGTCTCGGGCCGACGCTGTGGTCTCGCCGGTTCGGTGAGACGGAGTACGGCGTGAAGCTCCTGCCGCTCGGCGGCTACATCTCCATGGCGGGTATGTATCCGCCGGCCCCGCAGACCGTGGCGGCCACGGCCGCCTCGCGGGCGCGCGCCGGCTTCTTCGCGTCGATGGTGCAGGATGCGCGGGCCGCCAACGAGGAGACCCTCGACGGTGTGGACCGCACCGGAACCTTCTACGCCCTCCCCGTGTGGCGGCGGATCGTCATCATGCTCGGTGGCCCGGTCATGAACCTTCTGCTGGCGATGCTCCTGTTCGCGATCGTCTTCAGCGGCATCGGCGTGCAGACCGCGACGACCACCATCGCCGCGGTGAACCAGTGCGTGCTGCCGGCAGGATCGACCCAGACCGCGTGCGCGGCAGACGATCCCGTCTCACCGGCCGCGGCGGCCGGCATCCAGACCGGTGACGTGATCGTGTCGGTCGACGGCACGTCGGTGCAGACGTTCGAGGAGGCGTCGGCGATCATCCAGGCCTCGCCCAACCGCGCCATCGCCGTCGTCGTCCGCCGCGACGGTGTCGAGCAGACCCTCCAGGTCACACCGCTGCTCGCGCAACGTCAGATCGCGGGGCCCGACGGCACCACCGTCACCGCCGACGTCGGCTTCGTCGGAATGACCGCGATGACGGACTATGTGCACCAGCCGCTGTGGGCGGGTCCCGCCGCAGCGGTGCAGCAGGCCGGTCAGGTCGTCGGCATCATGGGGCAACTGCCGGCACGCGTCTACCAGACGGCGTCCGACATGATCACCGGGGCTCCGCGCGATCCGAACGGGCCGCTGTCGGTGGTCGGCGTCGGCCGGCTCGCCGGCGAGGCCGCGGCCACCGATGCGCCGGTGCTCAACCGCGTCGCCACCATTCTCGGGCTGTTGGGCTCGCTCAACCTGGCACTGTTCGTCTTCAACCTCATCCCGCTGCTGCCGCTGGACGGTGGCCACGTGGTGATCGCCCTCTGGGAGGGCGTGAAGCGCGCCTGGGCCCGGCTGTGGCGCCGCCCGCCGCCGCGCCCCGTCGATGCGACCACGCTCGTCCCGGTGACGTTCGTCGTGGTCGTCGCGATCGTCGTGATGGGCGGCATCCTGATCCTGGCGGACATCGTGAATCCGCTCAAGATCTTCGGCTGAGTCAGTCGAGAGCCCAGGACACCAGTCGTTCGAGCGTGGCGAGGCCGTCGCGCGAGAGGATCGACTCCAGGTGCCCCTGCACCGAGGCGTAGCCCGGTCCGCGCAGGGCGTAGACGTCACCGGAGCCCCCATCCGCCGAGATCTCCGTGCGCCCGAGGCGGGCCGTTCCCGGGTTCACGCGGGCCGTGAACGTGTTGTAGAACCCGATCGACGATGGTTCTCCGAAGACGTCCACGGTCTTCTGCAGGCCCTGATGGGGCGTCGCCAGGGGAGCGAGGTCCAGGCCGAGCCGGTCGGCGAGGATCTGGTGGCTCAGACAGACCGCCAGGAGGGGCCGACCGCCGTCGAGGCGGGCGGCGACGACGTCGCGCATGGCGCGGATGCGGGCGCTGCCGTCGTCCCGCGGATCGCCCGGCCCGGGTCCCGCGACGACGATGTCGGCCGCCGCGAGAGCGTCGGCTTCCGCCGCGGCACGGCTCCAGGGCACGATCGAGGTGGCGAAGCCGAGGTGACGCAGCTGGTGGGCGAGCATCGTGGTGAAACGGTCCTCGGCATCCACCACCACCGCCGTTCGGCCGACGTAGGGACCCGCGGCAGCGGTCTGCTGCGGGTTCAGCCAGAAGGGGGCGAGCCGCTCGTTGCGCGCCGCGAGCAGCGCGGCGATCGACGGGTCGTCGGCCAGGCGGGGCGCGGTCGATGCCGGGGCGTCCTCGTCGAGGAGCGTGTCGGGGGCCGCATCGCGTGCCACGGCGCCGATGGCCCCGAGCACGCCGGCCGCTTTGCCGTGGGTCTCTCCGACTTCGCCCTCGGGGTCGGAGTGGCGCACGAGCGTGGCGCCCACGGGAACGCGCAGGGTGCCGTCGACCAGGTAGGCGGTGCGAATGAGGATGGGCGCATCCAGGTCGTGGCGACCGTCGGCGGTGGGGGTGAACAGTGCCGCGACGCCGGAGTAGTAGCCGCGGGGCTCGCGTTCGTGCCGCTGGATGACGGTGCACGCGTTCTGCATGGGCGATCCGGTGACCGTCGGTGCGAACATCGTCTCGCGCAGGATGTCCCGCGGGTCCATCGTGCTCGTGCCACGCAGCATGTACTCGGTGTGCGTCAACCGCGACATCTCCTTGAGATGCGGGCCGGTGATGCGGCCCCCGTCGCTGCAGACGGCGCTCATCATCTTGAGCTCCTCGTCGACGACCATGAAGAGCTCTTCGGTCTCCTTCGTCGACGACAGGAACGCGGTGAGCGTCTCGGCCGTGGCTCCTCCGACGGGGTGGCGGAAGGTGCCCGAGATCGGGTTCATCGTGACGACGCTGGTGCCCGCGATCGTCGCGCCGTCGCGCCGCGCGCTGACGTGGGCCTCCGGGCTCGCGCCGACCGCGAGATGACCGGGCGTGGACACGAGGAAGGTCCAGTAGGCGCCGCGTTCGTGCTCCAGCAGGGCGCGGAACCAGGTGAGTCCCGCGGTGACCGCGTCGGTGTCGACGGATGCCGTGAAGTCACGGCGGATGACGAAGTTCGCGCCTTCGCCGCGGCCGATCTCGTCGGCGATGACGCGGCGGACGATCGTCGCATACTCGTCATCGCTGACGTCGAATCCGGCGTCGGCCAGCGGAATGGTCTCGGACGGCAGCGTCGACAGCAGCGCGGCGCGCTCGACTGTCACGTGCTCGTCGACCACGAGACAGCGCAGCGGCGCGCCGTCGTCGTGGCACGCGAAGCCCCGCTCGACGACCTGCCGATAGGGCACGAGCGCCAGCACCTCTCGCGGGGTGCCCGTCGCATCCGTCAGCGGGATGTCGGACAGCAGGGGGACGTCGACCACCTCGCCGACGAGGAGCTCGACGGTGCCGGCATCCCGGGCGATCAGGGCGAACGGACGCTCCGCGCGCAGCACGGACTCCAGCGGGGAGGGGCTCGGGGTCATCGCCGGGCCTTTCTTCAGGTCGGGCGGGCTGCATTCGTCCGGGAACGAAAAGACCGCCTCGAGGGCG
>NZ_MKRU01000095.1:0-49133 GCF_001897985.1 Microbacterium sp. 69-7
GTCGGGGGTCTCGCCGCCCTGAGCCTTGCCAGCGCGGCCGTGGTCGTCCTGCTGCTGCGCACACCCCCACCGGCTCGGGTCGCCGCGGTCGTGGTCCTGGCTGTCACCGCGGTCGTCGTGGCCGCAACCGGCCCCGCCGCGCAGGTCGGACTTCGCGCCCGCCTTCCCGTCGCCTGGTCGATCGCGGTGTGCGACGTCGGCCAGGGCGACGCGATCGCGATCCGCGCCGCCGGTCGCGTCGCGCTGGTGGATACCGGCCCCGATCCGCAGGCGCTCACGAGCTGCCTGGAGACGCTCGGCGTGGACCGGGTGGACCTTCTGGTCCTCACCCATTTCGACCACGACCACGACGGAGGAGCGCGCGCGGTCGCCGGCCGGGTCGACACCGTTCTGCACGGGCCGACAGGAGCGCCCGACGACGAACGCACACTGGCCCGGTTGAGCGAAGCGGGAGCCCGCCTCGTCCGTGCCGATGCGGGGATGACCGGCACCCTCGGCGATGCCCGCTGGCGCGTGCTGTGGCCGCCGCCGCGCACCGCTGCAGGAAACGACGGCAGCGTCGTGATCGACATCGCCGGCCCGACCGTGCCTCCGATGCTGATGCTGGGTGACCTCTCTGCCGAGGGTCAGCGGCGCCTGATGGCGACGGCATCCCTGCGCGCCGCCTACACGATCGTGAAGGTCTCGCACCACGGCAGCGCCGACCAGGAACCGCGGCTGTACGGACGGCTCCGTGCCGCGGTGGCGTTGATCTCGGTCGGAGCGAACACCTACGGGCATCCGCGAAGCGAGACCCTCGCGATGCTCGAGTCCTTGGGTGCGCGGCTGGCCCGCACCGACGTGGAAGGTCTCCTCATGCTGTGGACGGAAGCGTCGAGTGTGCGGCTGTGGCACGAGAAGGGATCTCCGTGAGCTGCCGCCGGGCGCTGCCTCGGTGTCGCGAGCCGTCGGTAGGCTGGTGTTCATGCCTACCGCGCCGCGTCGTCCCGCCTCTCGTGGAGGCGCGCGCACCGCGTCGGCGATCCCGCAGATCTCCTGGCGGTCGCCGCAGCCGGCCCCCGTTGTTCTGGTGTCGGGACCGGAGGACGTCTGCGCGGAGCGGGCGACCGCCGGCATCCGCGAGTTCCTCCGCGCGGAGGATGCGAGCCTTGAGGTCTCCGACCTGCGGGCCGACGACTACACCTCCGGAAGCCTGCTGACCCTCACGTCGCCGTCGCTGTTCGGCGAGCCGCGGCTCGTGCGCGTCGGAGGCGTCGAGAAGTGCTCCGACGCTTTCCTGACCGAGGCCCTCGCCTACATCGAGGCCCCCCAGGACGGCGCCACGGTCGTACTCCGCCACACCGGCTCCAGCGTGCGCGGCAAGAAGCTGCTCGATGCGATCCGATCCGGTACCGGTGGCGGCATCGAGATCGCATGCCCGGCCGTCAAGCGCGACTCCGACCGCTTCGACTTCGCAGCCGGGGAGTTCCAGACGGCGCGCAAGAAGATCGCGCCGGTTGCTCTCCGCGCGCTCGTGGGCGCATTCTCCGACGACCTCACCGAGCTCGCCGCGGCCTGCCAGCAGCTCATCTCCGACGTGCCCGGCGACATCACCGAGCAGATCGTCGAGCGGTATTACGGCGGCCGCGTGGAGACCTCGGCGTTCACGGTCGCCGACACCGCCATCGCCGGCCGCTACGGCGATGCTCTCGTGGCTCTTCGCCACGCCCTCGCCAGCGGCGCCGATCCGGTGCCGCTCGTTGCCGCGATCGCCTCGAAGCTGCGAACGATGGCGCGCGTCGCCGGCATCCGAGAGTCGTCCGCGTCACTCGCGGCTCGACTCGGCATGAAGGACTGGCAGGTCGATCGCGCCCGTCGTGACCTCACGGGGTGGAACGAGGCGAGCCTCGGCCTCGCCATCCAGGCGGCGGCGCGGGCGGATGCCGAGGTCAAAGGCGCCTCACGCGATCCCGTCTTCGCCGTGGAGCGCCTCATCACGATCATCGCCACCCGCGCCCCCTACGGCGCCTGAGCGCGGGGGATGCCGCATCCGTCACTCTGCGGCGCATCCGACCCCGCGCTCATCCGTCCCGTCTGGTCGCATCCGTCACGAATGAACGACCAGACAGGACCGACGAACACGCGCTCGCTCACGCGCGTGCACCGTGCCCACCGACGACGAAGGCCCGCCGCCGCGGATGCGGGGACGGGCCTTCGATGATGTGGACGCGGCTCAGAGAGCGGCGACCTGCTTCGCGATCGACGACTTGCGGTTCGCGGCCTGGTTCTCGTGGATGACGCCCTTGCTCACGGCCTTGTCGAGCTTCTTGGACGCCTTCGCGAGCGCCTTCTCGGCAGCGGCCTTGTCGCCGGCGGCGATCGCCTCGCGGGTGCGACGCACCTCGGTCTTCAGCTCGCTCTTGACGGCCTTGTTGCGCTCGCGCGCCTTCTCGTTGGTCTTGTTGCGCTTGATCTGCGACTTGATGTTCGCCACGTTCGACGGCTCTTTCGTTCGGTTTTCGATGGATGTGCCGGGGTAGCGGTAGAGGGACGCCTCCGGCGGCGTGCGGGGTGGGACCCACACGCAAGCCAATCACCGAGTCTATCAGGTCGCCGCGCGCCGCCCCCGCAATGCGGGCTCCGGCGCCGGGCGTGCGGCATGATCGGCTCGTTCGGCCTCATCGACGAGGCCCGCCGACGAAGGAGTCGCCGTGACTGCCGCCTCGCCAGACCCGAGCACCCGGAACGCGCCCCGACGCGCCGGTGCCGCATGGTTCACACTGTTCACCCTCGCGTGGCTGGCGATCTGGACAGCCCAGCTGACCCCGCTGCAGCTGCTCATCCCGCTGCAGCTGAACACCCCCGGCGACGCCGACCGGTGGATCTCGGGAGTGGTGTCCTCGGGGACGGTTCTGGCAGCCGGCGGCCTCGCGGGTGTCATCGCCGGCCCACTCGCCGGCGGCATGAGCGATCGCACCCGCGGCGCCTTCGGCAGGCGTCGTCCGTGGGCGCTCGGGGGAGTGGTACTGGGCGTCTTCTCGCTGATCGGCCTCGCGTTCGCCACGGGCCCGTGGACGGTGGCGATCTCGTGGATCGGCGTCTCCGTCGGTCTCGCCGTCGCATCCGCAGCGTTCACCGCGATGATCGCCGACCAGCTCACCGAGCAGCGCGGCACCGCTTCCGCCTCGATCTCGTCCTCGCAGGCCCTCGGAGTCGTCGTCGGCGTGGGGGTCATCGTCCTTCTCGGCCTGGGCGTGATCGCGGGGTATCTCGTCCTCGGCGGCGTCCTGCTGATCGCGGGCGGCCTCGGCGCCCTGCTGCTGCCCGACCCGCCCGCACCCGCCGCTTCCGCCACCGCACGCACCCGTCTCTCCGCCGCGGAGCGCTTCGCCGCATTCCGGGACCGCGATTTCGCGTGGATGCTGTGGGGGCGTCTCGTCGTCAACATCGGCAACGCGCTCGGTACCGGCCTGCTGCTGTTCTTCCTTCTCTACGGGCTGCACCGCGACCCGGCCGACGCGCAGGACGAACTGCTGCTGCTCATCGTCGTCTACACCGTCTTCGTCGTCGTGGCCTCCGTCGTCGCCGGGGCGATCTCGGACCGCACCGGACGCCGACGCGGCATGACGGTCGCCGCGGCCTTCGTGCAGGGCGCTGCCGCTCTGCTGCTCGCGGTGTTCCCGTCCTTCGACATCGCCCTCGTGGCGGCCGCACTGCTGGGCGTCGGGTACGGCGCATACATGGCCGTCGGGCTCGCACTCGGCACCGACCTCCTGCCGTTTGCCGAGGACAGCGCGCGCGACCTGGGCTTCGTCACCGTTGCGGCGAGCCTGGGGCAGCTGCTGGGACCGCTCGTCGGCGCCGGCCTCGTCGCCGCCGTCGGGGGGTTCTGGCTGCTGTTCCTCGGCGGCGCCGTGCTGTCGGTGCTCGGCGGACTCATGACCCTGATGGTGCGGGCTGAGTCCCGGCATCCATCGTCGCCAGCGCCAGATCCACAACGGCGTTGAAGACCCGCGGACGCATCGCGGTGACCAGGTGCGAGGTACGTGGCACCACGATGAGCTCCGCGGCGGGCACCAGAGACGTGAACAGCCTCTCGTTGATGCGCAACTGATCGAACTGCCCGTTCACGAACCACGTCGGCACCGCGATGCGACGCAGCGCGGCGAGCAGGTCGAGCACCGACAGGCTGCGCAGCGCGGTGTCCTGCGCGTCATACGCATACCCACCGGCGCCGAAGTCGGCCCTCGTCTCGACGGGCAGCGTGCGATCGAGCACCCACTCGGCGATCGGTGCGCCGCGGCGGGGAAGCCGATCGAAGCCGCGAGCGAGCGTGCGATAGGTCTGCAGCGCCACGCCGCGCGGGATCGCGGTGCAGGATGCCGCGATGAACGCGTCGACCGGCGGGCGCTCCGCCGCGCCGACGTACTCGATGGACACGAGACCGCCCATGGAGTGGCCGACGAGCAGCACACGACCGCGTGTGGCGGCATCGCGCACCGCGCCGTCGATCGTCGCGAATGCGCCGTCGAGCGTGAAGGGCTCGCCCATCCGCGCACCGTGGCCCGGGAGATCGAGCGCGACCGCGTCGATGCCGCGGCCGTGCAGATGCTCGACCTGCGCGCGCCACATCGTCGCCGAGGTACGGATGCCGTGCACCATCACCACCGTCGTCGCCATGGTCTTCAGCCTAAGCAGTCGGTGCGGCGCCGGACCCGACGTGCGCGCAGGCACGCACGAGGCCCCGGACACCCGCCGAAGCGGGGCCGGGGCCTCGGGTGCGAGCGATCAGCCCATGAGGCTCCGACGACGACGTGTCATCGCGAGCAGCAGGCCGGCCGCGAGCAGGAACGCTCCGCCGAGCGCGAGACCCCAGGGGAGCTCGGCGCCCGTGGTGGCGAGTGTGCCTTCGCCGACCACCTGCAGCGGAAGGTTCAGCACGACCCGTCCGTCGGCACCCAACACGATGAGGTGGTGAGTACCCAGCGGGAGCGTCGACGGCACGGTCACGGTGAACGTCACGCGGCCCGCGGCATCAGCGGCCGGGATGCCGGTGATGACGATCGGATCGCTGTTCAGCGTGGCGACCACCTGTTCGCGCGCGCCCAGCCCGGTGAGGGTCACCGTGAACGACGCGCCGCGCTCGATGCGCCCATCGGCCGACAGCCCCGCGCTCGACACACCCGCCGCCGCACCGCCGGTGCTCGGCAGCGTCGTCGACGGCGACGGAGACGGCGCACCGGTCGGGGCGCCCGTCGGGGAGGGCGAACCGGTCGGGGACGCGCTCGAGGTCGGGTCCGGCGTCGGTGCGGTGGTGGTGACCAGCACAGCGCGTCCGACCGGCGAGGGCGCCATCGGCTTGACCGCCGCTGCGTAGGCGAGCGTCGCGTCGAGGTCGACCTGACCGGTGTCGGTGCGGGCGGTTCCCTGCGCGAACGGCGTGAAGCCGTCCCCGCCGTTGGCGAGGAACGAGTTCGTCACCACCGTGAAGGTGTCGGCGTCGCTGATCTTCTTCCCATCCAGCGACATCGACACGATGTGTCCCGACCGCGACGCCGTCTGGCCGGCGAGCGGTGCATCCTCGGTGTACTCGTAGGTGAAGCCCTTCGAGACGCCCAGGTGCAGCTTGGGACGGTCGCCGGTCGACTGCCACTGGCGCGTCAGGATGTCCTTCAGCTGGGCACCGGTGAGGGTCACCGTGACGAGCGTGTTCGCGAACGGCTGCACGGCGGCGAGTTCCTTGAAGGTCACCGTGCCGTCTCCGGTCCGCAAGAGGTCGGCACGCAGTCCACCCGGGTTCATCAGCGCGATCTGCGCCTTCGTGCCCGCGTAGGCCGGGTTGGTGCTCGTGGCCCAGAGGTAGATGTCGGCGACGGTGTTGCCCATCGTCGACTCGACTCCGCGGTCCGAGCCGCCCTTCCCGCCGCGCAGGATGTCAGCCGTGATGGCACCGACCGGCTTGGAACCGATCGTGATGGCCTGCGCGGTGAAGCCGGCGACCATCGAGGCGACCGCCGCATCGGCCGGGTAGGCCTTGGCGAGCGCCTGCGTCGATCCGGTCGCCGACACCAGCTCGTGAGCGTCGGTGTCGTACTGCAGCGACAGCTGGCCGAGCGCCTTGCCGTACTCCGCCGCCTGGATGACCGGTCGCAGCTTCCCGCTGGAGCCCACCTGCACGTTGCACGCGTATGTCTGGTGCGTGTGCGCGGAGACAATGGCGTCGATGTGGCTGGATGCCCCGCGGATGAGGGTGCCGAAGTCCGACGGGTCGGTGGCGACCGCATCGCACTGGTTCGACACCGACGACCCGGAGTGCGTCAGCAGCACCGTGACATCGGCCAGATCACCGTTGGAGATCTTGTCGGCGACGCGGTTGGCCGCCTCGAGCTGGTCGCCGAAGTCGATGTCCTTGATTCCCTGCGGATCGACCATGCGTGCCGTGTCGGTCGTGACGGTGCCGATGAACGCGACGCGCACGCCGTCGATCGTCTTCACGGCGTACTCCGGGAGCGCCGGCGTCTTCGTGCCCTTCTGGTACACGTTGGCGCCGAGCGCGTAGGGCGAGCCCGCCGCGATCTGCTCCGGCGTCACGTTCTTGACGTCGGTGTTACCGCCGAAGCGCGGCAGAACGCGGCCCTTGAGGTCGTCGAAGCCACGGTCGAACTCGTGGTTGCCGACAGCCGACACCTCCAGGCCGGACGCCTTGAGAGCATCGATGGTCGGGCTGTCCTGCTGGATCAGCGAGGTGAAGGTCGACGCCCCGATGTTGTCGCCGGCCGAAACCAGGATCGTGTTCGGGTTCTTCGCCTTCTTGGCGGCGACGGCCCCGGCGAGAACGGCGGCTCCCGCCTCGCCCTGGCTACCGGCTTCGATGCGACCGTGGAAGTCGTTGATCGTCAGGATGTCGATCATCGTCGGTGCGCTCTTGCGCGCGGACAGACCGACCTTCAGCGGATCGTGATCGCTCGAGCGATACGGACCGTCCTGCCAGAACAGCGTGCCGTGGTTGTTGTAGCGGCTGTACTCCAGCGCCACCGACTCGCCCGAGTTGATGTTCCAGACATCCCCTCCGGTGACGCGCTTGCCGGCCGCCGCGTTCAGCAGCACGTGGTCGAGCGAACCCGAGAGACCGTCGAACGAGTAGGTGGAACGCCCCACCTTCAGCGCCGACTCGGCATCCGTGTAGCCCGCGTCGTAGAGGACCTTCAGCGGGTCCTCCTGGGTGTAGGAGTTGAAGTCGCCGACGAGGACGGCGGCCTCGCCGGTCGTGGTGATCGAAGAGACCCAGTCCCGCAGAGCGGTCGCCTGAGCGACGCGCGCCGGGTTCCAGGCACCCTGGCCGTCCTTCTGGTCGGCCTGCGATCCGCTGGCGCCGCTGGAACCCTTCGACTTGAAGTGGTTCACGACGAACAGGAACGGCTCGCCGCCACCCGCGGGCGCGAACTTCTGCGCGATCGGCTCGCGTGCGTTGTCGAAGGCCTGCCCTGAGCCGGACTGCGTCCCCAGCGCGAGCGCATCGCCGACCGGGGCGACCCGTGCCGGCTGATAGATGATCGCGTTGCGGATGACGTCCTGCTGCGACGCATCGGGCAGCTGAGCGGATGCCGGGACGTAGGCCCACTTCTCGCTTCCCGCAGCGGCGTTGAGCGCCGCGACGAGGGTCGAGACGGCCTTGTCCGGCGTCGACGGCGTGGACTTGGCCGAGTTCTCGATCTCCATGAGACCGACCACCGAGGCATCCAGCGTGTTGATGGCCGAGACGATCTTCGACTGCTGACGGGCGAGGTCCGCCGCACCCCACGCACCGCGCAGGTCGCAGCCGCCGCGCACGTTCGTGCCGACGCCGGCGCGGTCGGTGTACGGCTGGCAGGACGCATCGGACGAGCCGAGCGTCGTGAAGTAGTTGAGCACGTTGAACGAACCCACGCTGAGGTCACCGCCGACCGAGGCGGGAGCCGCGGTGCGCGGGTTGGTGAAGCTCGCCTGCCCCTGCGTCTTGCCATCGCCGGCGAGGAAGGACACCGGGTTCAGCTTCCATGCGTTGTTGCGGTAGTCGAGCACGAACGTGCCGCTCAACGATGCCGTGCCGCCGACGACGACCGGCTTGTCGAGCGAGACATAGGCCGGAGTCAGGTCGCCGTTGAGCAGCGCGCCCGCACCCTTGTTCGCCCGCGCGGCGTAGTCGAGCGAACCGCCGTCGTCGAGGATGACGCCGCGGGCCAGGTTGTCGGCCGCGACGGCTTCGGCCTCGGAGGATCCGGGCCGCGCGACGTCGGTGGGCTGACGAAGAACGCCCGCGCCTGCCGCAAGGCCGACCTCGCCGTACCGGTTCGTGTTGTTGGTGTTGGTGACCGTGAAGGTGCTCGAGACGCTGACGAGCATCGACTCGAGGCTCTCGCGCTGAGTGATGGCACTCGGCCAGGTGGTGAGCACGACGGGGGTGGGCTTCGCAGCATCCGCGATCTTCGTCGCCTTGCCGGCGTCGACGGTGAGCTGGGTAAGCCCGTTGAACTCGCCCGCCGTGCCGGTGACGCGCACGGTGTCGCCGAGTGCGACCTCGCTGGCCACGGCCGAAGTCTTCGCATAGACGAAGATGGCGTCGGATGCCGTGTGGGTGCTCAGATCGACCGTGCCGCCCGTTCCGGGCGTCTGGATGACGTAGCCGTTGTAGCCGCCCGTCGCGTAGTGAGCGGTGACGACGCCTTCCGTCGTAACCGTCTGACCGTTCAGCGGCGTCTTGTCGGCGGATCCCTGAATCGCGGCGATCGATGTGATCGTCTCGGTGCCGGGGGTTCCCGTCGACGTCGGCTGCGGCGTCGGGGTGGACGTCGTCGTGGGCTGGGGAGTGGGGGACGCGGTACCGGTCGGCCCGGGCGTCGGCTCCGCGCCGGAGGCGGAGTTCTGCGGAGTGGGGGCGCCCACGGCGAAGTCCGCGCTGTTGACGGCAGTGTTGGTGTGCGACGCGTTACGCGAGATGCTGGTCGCGTTCTCGGTCGCGGAAGCGGGGGAGCCGGCCGCGGGTGTCGCGGAGTCTCCCCAGGCCACGTAGTCGACGACGCCCGCATCGTTCGGCCCGGTGATGGCGGCCGAGCTGGAGACGAGGGCGACCTTGCCGGTCGTCCCGCTCAGCGCGAGCGAGCCGACGGCATCCGGTGTGGGAAGGGGCGTCGTCCCGCCTTGCCCCTTCGCCTCCTGGACGAGGAATGTGCGTCCGGCGGCGATGGTGCCGCTGAGGGGCTGCGCCGAGAACTTGTTGTCGCCGCCTGCTGCGGCGTACTGCAGCGTCCAGCCGTCGAGGCTGACCGGCGCCGACGAGACGTTCACGAGTTCCACGAAGTCGTGCGTGTAGGTGGCCTTGCTGTTGCCGCCCCCGCCGTAGACCTCGTTGATGAGCACGGCGGCGTCCGCGGAGACCGCCGCCCGAGCGGGAAGAGCGGCCAGACCCGCGCCGGTGAGGGCGAGGGCTCCGGCGGTGATGGCGGCGACGAACGAGCGTCGCTTCCGCCTCTCGGCGGTGGGACGCATGGCGTCCGGTGTCGGATCTGACACGTGTTCTCCCTGATTTCGCATGCAACAGCGGACAGCCGCATACACGGCGGTCCTCTTCGGTGATTGAGTGCCGATGATGAGGTGGCTGTGAGACGAAAAGGTTTCACCGAAGTGAACGCCGCACGACATCCGGTCCCATCGAACGTGAGATCGAGCTTCTGTGGCGCGGATCGCGGCGGCAAGAGAATGAGCGGTTAGCTCTTTCTCATCCTGCGCGGCCCTGGCGCGTCGCGCGACGGGGACGCTAGAGTCCCGCGCGCAGCGGCGCGGGGGCGCCGCCGCAGACGCCGGTAGACTGCTCGGGACATGTCACCCCGCGCCCTGAAGCCTCTCGAGCCGTCTGCGACCCCTCCAGAGCTGATCCGCAATTTCTGCATCATCGCCCACATCGACCACGGCAAGTCCACGCTGGCCGACCGCATGCTGCAGATCACCGGCGTGGTCTCGGACCGCGATATGCGTGCGCAGTACCTCGACCGTATGGACATCGAGCGCGAGCGCGGCATCACGATCAAGTCGCAGGCCGTCCGCATGCCGTGGGCGACGACCGACGGCACCTTCGCACTGAACATGATCGACACGCCCGGCCATGTCGACTTCACGTACGAGGTCTCGCGCTCGCTGGCCGCCTGCGAGGGCGCCATCCTTCTCGTGGATGCCGCGCAGGGCATCGAGGCGCAGACCCTCGCGAACCTCTACCTGGCGCTGGAGAACGACCTCCAGATCATTCCGGTGCTCAACAAGATCGATCTGCCCGCCGCCGATCCGGAGAAGTACGCCGCAGAGCTTGCGAACCTCATCGGCGGCGACCCCGCCGACGTGCTGCGGGTCTCGGGCAAGACGGGCATGGGGGTGGAGGAGCTGCTCGACCGCATCGTCGAGCGCATCCCCGCGCCGGTCGGCGACGCCGACGCCCCGGCGCGCGCCATGATCTTCGACTCCGTCTACGACGCGTACCGCGGCGTCGTGACATACGTCCGCATGGTCGACGGCAAACTCGAACCGCGCGAGCGCATCCAGATGATGTCCACGCGAGCGACCCACGACCTGCTCGAGATCGGTGTCTCCAGCCCCGAGCCGGTTCCCACCCGGGGCCTCGGCGTCGGCGAGGTGGGCTACCTCATCACCGGCGTGAAGGACGTGCGCCAGTCGAAGGTCGGCGACACGATCACCAACCACCGCAAGCCCGCAGGACAAGCGCTGGCCGGCTACACCGACCCCAAGCCGATGGTCTTCAGCGGCATCTACCCGATCGACGGCAGCGACTACGCCGATCTGCGTGAGGCGCTCGACAAGCTGAAGCTGTCGGACGCGTCACTCCAGTACGAGCCGGAGACCTCCGTCGCGCTGGGCTTCGGGTTCCGTTGCGGATTCCTGGGCCTGCTGCACCTCGAGATCATCACGGAGCGGCTGTCGCGCGAGTTCGGCCTCGACCTGATCACCACGGCCCCGTCGGTGACGTACGAGGTCACGACCGACACCGGCGAATCCGTCACGGTCACCAACCCGAGCGAGTACCCGGACGGCCGCGTCGCGAGTGTCTCGGAACCGGTCGTCAAGGTCGGCATCCTGCTGCCCAAGGACTACGTCGGCACGGTGATGGAGCTCTGCCAACAGCGCCGCGGAACGCTCCTCGGCATGGACTACCTCAGTGAGGACCGGGTCGAGCTGCGCTACAACATGCCGCTCGGCGAGATCGTCTTCGACTTCTTCGACCACCTGAAGTCGAAGACCCAGGGCTACGCGAGCCTCGACTACGAGCCTGCCGGATCCCAGGAGGCCGATCTCGTGAAGGTCGACATCCTGCTGCAAGGTGAGAAGGTCGACGCGTTCAGCTCGATCGTCCACCGGGAGAAGGCGTACGCGTACGGCACCCTCATGACCGAACGCCTCCGCAAACTCATCCCGCGCCAGCAGTTCGAGGTGCCCATCCAGGCCGCCATCGGCGCGCGTATCATCGCGCGCGAGAACATCCGCGCCATCCGCAAGGACGTGCTCGCCAAGTGCTACGGCGGTGACATCACCCGTAAGCGCAAGCTGCTGGAGAAGCAGAAGGAGGGCAAGAAGCGCATGAAGATGGTCGGTCGTGTCGAGGTGCCCCAGGAGGCCTTCATCGCTGCGCTCTCCGGCGATGTCGAAGGCAAGGACAAGAAGTAAGCCGGACGCCCCGGTTAGGCTTGACATCATGCGTCGCGGGAGCTTTCAGGACGACACGGTCGACTATGCCGCCGTCGGCGCCACGCAGGCGCACGACCTGATGAGCTATCCGCCGGAGAACAGCGTCCCAGCGGAGCACTCCTGGCTGCTGGGCAGCGGACAGGCTCGCTTCGAGTCGTCGGCCGACGCACTGCTGTCGTGGACGGCGCTGCGCGGAGCGGGTCTCACGATCTCGGACGTGCGTCCAGCGGCCGGCCCTATGTACACCGGGGTCGGCTACGACGTCGACGGCAATCCGACGGTGGCGAGCCGTCTGGAAGCCGACCAGCGCTTCGACGCCGACGGGACCCCGTACGTCGCTGCGGGAACGACGGTGCGGGTGCGCGGACACGTCAAGGGCATGAACGCGGACGGTGAGCTGCGCGTCATCTACGCGATCGAAGAGCCCCGGCGCGTCGGCTTCGCTCTGGGGACGGTCGGCGACTCCGTCGTGAGCGGCGAGGAGTCGTTCATCGTGACGTGGGCAGACAACGACGAAGTACGGTTCACGGTGCGCGCCTTCGACCGTCCCGTCGCCACGCTCTACCGCATCGTTCCGGCACTGGTGAAGCGACGCCGTCGTGAGCTGTTCCGCGGGTACCTGCAAGCCATCTCTCCGCTGTACACGACGCCGGCCTGATGGGCTCCGCCCTCCCTCTCGGTGACCCCGCGCCGGTCGACGGCGCGCTGCCGTCCGACATCTCGATCGACCCCGCCCGCGACTTCGGCGTCTACCTGCACGTGCCCTTCTGCCGGGTACGCTGCGGCTACTGCGACTTCAATACCTACACCGCCACGGAGCTCCGGGGCGCGCGCCAGGATGCGTACGCCGACGAGGTGCTCCGCGAAATCGCTCTCTCACGGGGCGTGCTGTCGGCGCGGGGGCCCCTCCGCGCGGCATCCACCGTCTTCTTCGGCGGCGGCACCCCCACTCTGCTTCCCGCGGGGGATCTGGCACGGATGCTCGACGGCATCCGCTCCGCCTTCGCGCTGGCCGCCGGTGCCGAGGTCACCGTCGAGGCCAACCCCGACACGGTCACCGTCGCGATGGCTCACGAGCTCGCCGAGGCCGGCGTGACGCGGATGTCGATCGGCATGCAGTCGGCCGTACCGCACGTGCTCGCCGCCCTCGAGCGCACCCACGATCCGGCCGGCGTGCAGACGGCCGTCGACGCGGCACGCTCGGCCGGCCTCGACGTGAGCGTCGATCTGATCTACGGCGCACCGGGGGAGTCGTTGGACGACTGGCGTCGCTCGGTCGAGGCGGCCGTGGCGCTCGCACCCGACCACATCTCCGCGTACGCGCTCATCATCGAAGAGGGCACGAAGCTCGAGCGCCAGATCCGCCGCGCCGACGTCGCCGCGCCGGACGACGACCTCCAGGCCGACATGTACGAGCTGGCCGACGAGGCGTTCGCATCGAGCGGGTTCGGCTGGTACGAGGTGTCGAACTGGGCGACGGACACCGCCCACCGCTCTCGCCACAACCTCGCATACTGGCGCGGCACGGATTGGTGGGGCTACGGGCCGGGGGCGCACAGTCATGTCGACGGGCTGCGATGGTGGAACGTCAAGCACCCCGCGGCATACGCACAGCGCCTCGCCGCCGGCACCTCTCCTGCGGCTGCTCGCGAGCGCCCGGATGCCGCTGCGCGGCGACTCGAGGACGTCCTGCTGCGCTCGCGCATCGCGGAGGGCATCGCGGTGTCCGAGCTGACCGGAGAGGGTCGTCACGCGATCGCGGCACTCATCGCCGACGGGCTCATCGACGGGTCCTCCGCCGTGCGCGGCCGCGTCGTCCTCACCCGCCGCGGCCGCCTGCTGGCGGATGCCGTGGTGCGCGCCCTCACCGCCTGACCGCGCGATCGCGGTAATATTGGCACTCGACGACCCTGAGTGCCAACAAGGAGGAGCGATGGTCTCGGAACGCGGCCTGCAGGTCCTCCGCGCGATCGTGCAGGACTACGTCGACACCCATGAGCCCGTCGGCAGCAAGGCGATCGTCGAACGTCACCAGTTCGGCGTGTCCGCGGCGACCATCCGCAACGATATGGCGCTCCTGGAGGACGAGGAGCTCATCGCCGCGCCGCACACGTCCTCCGGACGCGTACCCACCGACAAGGGCTACCGCGTGTTCGTCGACCATCTCGCCGACCTGCGGCCGTTGTCCACGGCGCAGCGCTCGGCGATCTCGTCGTTCCTCAGCGATCCGGGCGATCTCGACGAGCTCCTGATGCGCACCGTGCGCGCCCTCACGCAGCTCACCGGACAGGTCGCCATCGTGCAGTATCCGTCGTTCGCGCGCGCGAACGTCACGCACGTCGAGTTCGTGCACCTGGGCGGAGCACGCGTCGTCGTCATCGTCGTCACCGACACCGGCCGGGTCTCCCAGCGCGTGGCCTTCCTCGCCGAGGAACTCACCGAAGAGGCCGCCCAGCAGCTCAAGACGGCGATCTCGCGGCTGGTCACGGGCAAGCCCGTCGCAGAGGCTGCGGCCGCGATCGTCGAACTCTCGGCGTCGGCCCCCGACGGCACCCGCATCGACGCCGCGCTGCGCACCGTCGCGCGCATCGTCGGCGAGGAGCTAGAGGACTTCCGCCAGGACCGGCTCGTGATGGCCGGAAGCGCGACGCTCGCGCGGCGCGAGAGCGACTTCCGCGGGAGCATCTATCCACTGCTGGAGGCCATCGAGGAGCAGGTCACCCTGCTGCGTCTGATGGGCGAGATGGTCGCCGACGAGCAGGGACTCGCGGTGAGCATCGGCCGGGAGAACGAGCCCTTCGGGCTCACGGAGGTCTCCGTCCTGACGAGCGAGTACGACGCGACGGGTGCACACGCGCGCGTCGGCCTCCTCGGCCCCACCCGCATGGACTACCCCACCAACCTCGCGGCGGTCCGCGCCGTCGCGCACTATCTGAGCCGACTGCTCGACGAGGACGACACGTCCCGCTGAGCGATCCGCTCCCGAACACCGACCCGCGCCCGCAAGGGCAGGAAAGGCGATTGTGGCCGACCACTACGAAGTCCTGGGCGTATCCCGCGATGCGAGCCCCGACGAGATCAAGAAGGCGTATCGGCGTCTCGCGCGCGAACTGCACCCCGATGTCAACCCGGGAGCGGACGCGTCCGAGCGCTTCAAGCTCGTGACCCACGCGTACGACGTCCTCAGCGACCCGGAGCAGCGCCAGCGCTACGACATGGGCGGCGACAGCTCTCCCTTCGGCGGAAGCGGCGCAGGCTTCGGCGGATTCGGCGACATCTTCGAAACGTTCTTCGGCGGCGGGGGAGCACGCGCCGGCCGACCGCGATCGCGACGTGAGCGCGGCCAGGATGCGCTGGTGCGGGTGACGCTGGATCTCGGCGATGTCGTCTTCGGCACCCACCGTGACATCGACGTCGACACCGCGGTGCTGTGCGAAACCTGCGAGGGATCGTGCTGCCAGCCGGGCACCCAGCCGGCGACGTGCGACATCTGCCACGGTTCGGGTCAGGTGCAGCGCACCGTGCGCAGCCTTCTCGGCAATGTCGTGACCTCGCAGCCCTGCACCACGTGCCAGGGCTACGGCACGACCATCCCCTACCCCTGCGCGACGTGCCAGGGACAGGGCCGCGTGCGCGCACGGCGGACGGTGTCGGTCGACATCCCCGGCGGCGTGGAGACGGGCCTGCGCCTCCAGCTGCCCGGCTCGGGCGAGGTCGGCCCGGCGGGCGGTCCGAACGGAGACCTCTACCTGGAGGTCACCGTCGCCACCCACGAGGTCTTCAGCCGTGACGGCGACGATCTGCTCGCCACTCTCGAGGTCTCGATGCCCGACGCGATCCTGGGCACCCACACGACGATCTCCTCGCTCGACGGCGAGGTCGACCTGGAGGTGCGATCCGGCGTGCAGTCCGGCGACGTCCTGACCATCAAGGGCCGCGGCATCACGCCCCTCCGCGGCGGCACGCGCGGCGACCTCCGTGTCGGCGTGCAGGTCGTCACCCCGACGAAGCTCGACGCCAAGGAACGCGCTCTCATCGAGGACTTCGCCAAGAAGACCAAGGCCCCGGCTCCCCGCCTGGCGCAGTTCCACCAGGGCATGTTCTCGAAGCTGCGCGACCGGTTCCGCGGCTGAGATGGCACTGCACTTCCTCGTCGACGAACCGCCGACCGACGGGCCCGCCGTCCGCGACGCGGCTCCGGGCGACGAGATCATCATCACCGGCGCCGAGGCCCACCATGCGGCGGTCGTCCGCCGCGTCCGGGTCGGCGAGGAGGTCACCGTCGGCGACGGTGCGGGCGTCTGGCTCACGGGCGTCGTCGCGGCATCCGCCCCCAAACGCGTCGCGGTGACGGTGACCGGCCGCACCGTCACCCAGACGCCGACACCACGTCTCGTTCTCGCCCAGGCGCTCGCGAAGGGCGACCGCGACGAGCTCGCCGTGCAGGCGGCGACCGAACTCGGCGTCGACGAGATCGTGCCGTGGCAGGGGGCGCGCAGCGTGTCGCGCTGGAGCGGCGACAAGGCCGTCAAAGGCGTCGCGCGTTGGCAGAGCATCGTCCGCGAGGCCGCGAAGCAGGCGCACCGCCCCTGGGTTCCGCGCGTATCGACGCCGGTATCCATCGGCCGCCTCGCCGCGCGGGCCGCAGACGCTCGTGTGCTGGTGCTCGAGCCGACGGCATCCGTGCCCCTCAGCGCGCTCTCGATCGCCGTCAGCGCGGAGATCGTGCTCGTCGTCGGCCCCGAGGGCGGCATCGCTCCCGACGAACTCGACGCGCTGGCCGCGGCCGGAGCCACCGCCGTCCGCCTCGGCGACACGGTCCTTCGCACCTCGACGGCCGGACCCGCTGCCCTCGCTGTCGTCAACGCCCGCCTCGGCCGCTGGTGACGGGCGCTGACTACACTCGGAGTATGAGCGAACCGTCCATCTTCACGCGCATCCTGGAGGGCGAGATCCCGGCCGAGATCCTCGCCGAGACCGAGAACGTGTTCGCGATCCGCGACATCGCCCCCCAAGCGCCGGTGCACCTGCTGATCATCCCCAAGACCGGCGCATACCGCGACGTCGTCGAGTTGGCCGCATCCGACCCCGCCCTCCTGAGCGAGATGATCGCACTCGCGAACGCCTTGGCAGCCGAGCACGCCGACGGCGATTTCCGCCTGGTGTTCAACACGGGGCCGGGCGCCGGTCAGACGGTCTTCCACGTCCACGCTCATGTGCTGGCCGGGGGACTGGACGAGGGGAGCCTCGGTGGCTGATTCCACCGATGACGCGAACGCGACCGAGCACGCGGTCGACCGGATTCTCGCGGACGGGGTGGCAATGGTCCAGCTGCTCGGACCGCAAGACCGACTGCTGCGCGTCGTGGAGCGCGAACACCCCGACGTCCAGGTGCACGTGCGCGGCAACGAGATCACTCTCACCGGTGCCGCCGCGTCCGTCGCACGCGCCCGCGCACTGGTCGACGAGCTGATCGAGATGGCGCGCGCGGGACAGGGCCTCGAGCCCTCCGACGTGCAGGCCTCGAATCGCATCCTCCGAGCCGACACCGGCGAACGCCCGTCCGACGTACTGGGCGAGGCGATCCTGAGTTCGCGTGGACGCACGATCCGCCCGAAGACCCTCGGTCAGAAGCGGTACGTCGACGCGATCGACGAGAACACGATCGTCTTCGGCATCGGTCCCGCCGGAACCGGCAAGACCTACCTCGCGATGGCGAAAGCCGTCCAGGCGCTGCAGCGCAAGGAGGTCGACCGCATCATCCTGACGCGGCCGGCGGTGGAAGCGGGGGAACGCCTGGGGTTTCTGCCCGGCACCCTGACCGACAAGATCGACCCGTACCTGCGGCCGCTCTACGACGCGCTGAACGAGATGATGGACCCGGAGATCGTCCCCAAGCTCATGGCGTCGGGCACGATCGAGGTCGCCCCGCTGGCGTACATGCGCGGACGCACGCTCAACAACTCGTTCGTCGTGCTCGATGAGGCCCAGAACACGACGCCCGAGCAGATGAAGATGTTCCTCACGCGTCTGGGCTTCGGCACTCGCATGGTCGTGACCGGTGACATCACCCAGGTCGACCTGCCGCAGGGAGCCTCGGGGCTGCGGCTCGTGACGCGCGTGCTGAAAGACATCGACGACATCCACTTCTCGCTGCTGACCAGCGAAGACGTGGTCCGCCACAGCCTCGTCGGCCGGATCGTCGATGCCTACAGCGTGTACGACGAGCAGCGCCTGGCCGCCCGCCGAGAACGAGACGAAGCCGCCGAGTTCGCCAATCGCACCGAGCGTCGCAGCGGTATGCCGCGCTCCGGCGGACCGCGAGACCACCTGCCACCCCGGGACAGCCGGGGACACCACGGCCCCCACGGAACACAGCGAGGACGCTCATGACCATCGAGATCACCAATGAGTCCGGCGTCGACATCGACGAGACCGTGCTGCTGCGCCTGACCGAGAACAACCTCGCGGAGCTGCACGTCAGCCCGGATGCCGACGTCGCGATCCTCCTCGTCGACGAGGGCGCCATGGAGGCTCTTCACGTGCAGTGGATGGACGAGCCGGGACCCACCGACGTGCTCAGCTTCCCGATGGACGAGTTGCGACCGGGCACGCAGGAACAGCCCACGCCGCCGGGACTGCTCGGCGACATCGTGCTGTGCCCCCAGGTCGCCGAGACGCAGGCTCAGGCAGCCGGCCACACGACCGTCGACGAGCTGATCCTGCTGACCACGCACGGGCTGCTGCACCTGCTGGGCTTCGATCACGCCGAGCCCGAGGAGGAGCGCGAGATGTTCGGTCTGCAGCGCGACCTGATCGCCGCTTTCCACGTCTCGGAGCGTCGACGACGCGCATGACCGAGATCCTCCTGCTCATCGCGGCGGCCCTCCTGGTCGCGCTCGGCGGTCTGATGGCGGCGCTGGACGCGGCGCTGGGCGTCACCTCGCGCGCCGACCTCGCTGAGATGGCGACGTCAGGACGCAGCGCGACCGCTCTCGGGAGGATCGGCGCCGATCCCGAAGCCCACGGCAACGCCGTTGTGTTCATCAGGATCCTCGCCGAGACGACGGCGGCCGTCGTGGTGACGGTGGCCTTCACGATCGCGTTCGACAGCATCTGGTGGGCCATGCTCGCCGCCGCGGTGCTGATGACCGTGGTGTCGTTCGTCCTGGTCGGCGCAAGCCCCCGCGCCGTCGGGCGCCAGCACGCCCGCGGACTGCTCCAGGCGTGCGCCCCGCTCGTCCGCGGCGCGCGCATTGTGCTCGGCCCCCTCGCACACCTGCTCGTGCTCGTCGGCAACCGGGTGACGCCCGGCATCCACCGCGGCGCCTCGTTCGCGAGTGAGGAGCAACTGCTGAGCATGGTCGACGAGGCCGCATCGCAGGACCTCATCGAGGAGGACGACCGCGAGCTCATCCACTCCGTGTTCGAGTTCACCGACACGTACGTGCGCGAGGTGATGGTTCCGCGCACCGACATGGTGACGATGGATGCCGCCGCCACGACGCAGCAGGCGATGCAGCTCTTCCTGGACAAGGGCGTGTCACGGGTTCCGGTCGCCGACGGCGAAGCCGACGACATCACCGGCGTCGTCTACCTGAAAGACCTCGTGCAGTTCGCGTTCCGCGATGAGACCGCATGGCGAGACGCCCCGGTCGCCCAGATCGCGCGGCCGGCCGTCTTCGTCCCCGAATCGATGAAGGCCGAGACGCTGCTGCAGCAGATGAAGCGGGATGCCGTCCATGTGTGTCTCGTCGTCGACGAGTACGGCGGCGTCTCGGGGCTCGTGACGCTCGAAGACCTGATCGAGGAGCTCGTCGGCGAGATCTCCGACGAGTACGATCCCCGCTCCAGTGAGATCGTCGAGCTGGGCGAGGGACGGTACCGCGTGAGCGCGCGCCTGGGCCTCGATGAGGTCGGCGAACTGTTCGGTCTCGAGCTCGAAGACGAGGACGTCGACTCGATCGGCGGCCTGCTCGGGAAGCTGCTCGGCCGTGTGCCCCTGCCCGGTGCGACCGCGGAGTACTCCGGGCTGCGCTTGACGGGAGGCGCCTCCCGCGGGCGCGGTCGGGGCCTCGCCACGGTGTTCGTCGAACCCACCCCCAGCCTGCTCGCCGTCGACGCCGCCTTCGGCGACGATAACCGCACCGACCGGGAGGATGCCCACCGATGAGTCCCAGCCCCCAGACCCGCTCCGGGTTCGTCACCTTCGTCGGCCGTCCCAACGTCGGCAAGTCCACGCTGACGAACGCCCTGGTGGGTGAGAAGGTCGCGATCACCTCCGACAAGCCCCAGACGACGCGGCGCGCGATCCGCGGCATCGTCAACCGCCCGGCCGGCCAGCTCGTGATCGTCGACACCCCCGGCATCCACAAGCCCCGGACGCTCCTCGGCCAGCGCCTGAACGACCTCGTGGAGCAGGTGCTCGGCGACGTGGACGCGATTGGCTTCCTCGTGCCGGCCACGGAGAAGGTGGGTCCCGGCGACCGCCGCATCGCGGCATCCCTGGACGGATACCCGCGCGCGAAGAAGGTGGCCATCGTCACCAAGACCGACATCGCCTCCCGCGACGAGATCACCGAACGGCTGATGGAGGTCGACAGCTTGCGCGAGGACTGGGACGCGGTGATCCCGTTGTCGGCCGTCGCGGGCGAACAGCTTGACGTGCTCGCCGATGAGCTGCTGACGCTCATGCCGGAAGGACCCGCCCTCTACGAGCAGGGGGTCGTCACCGACGAGTCGCTCGAGGACCGCATCGCCGAGATCATCCGTGAGGCGGCGCTGGAAGGCGTGCGTGACGAGCTGCCGCACTCGATCGCCGTCACGATCGACGACATCTCGCGCCGCGACGAGGGCGAGCTCACCGATATCTACGCGAACCTGGTCGTCGAGCGCGACAGCCAGAAGGCGATCATCATCGGCCACAAGGGCTCGCGGCTGTCCGCCGTCGGCGCGCGGGCGCGCGCGCAGATCGAGCCGCTCATCGGCACGAAGGTGTTCTTGAAGCTGCACGTGCGCGTCGCCAAGGAATGGCAGCGCGATCCCAAGCAGCTCGGACGGCTGGGGTTCTGACATGACGCGGCGAACGGCGCGGCAGTGGCGGGCGGTACGGGCAGGCGGCCCCGAGGCGTGGGAGCTCTCGGAGGTCGAGGTTCCCGCCCCGGCCCGCGGCGAAGTGACGCTCCGTGTGCGCGCGGCGGGCATGAACCCCGCCGATGCGAAGCATGTTGCCGCCGAGAACGGGCAGTCCTGGCCCGTGCCGATCGGCTACGAGGTGTCGGGCGAGATCACCGCGATCGGTCTCGATACGGAGATCGGGTCGGGAGCTGCCTCCGTCGGCGACGAGGTGGTGGCCTTCCGGGTGCAGGGCGGCTACGCGACGGAGATGACAGTGGATGCCGCGAAGGTGTTCCGCAAGCCCCAGCCGCTCGGCCACCCCGAAGCGGCGAATCTGCTGCTGACCGGGACCACCGCCGCGGAGATGCTGCATGTCGTCGCGGCGAAACCGGGGGAGACGATCCTCCTGCACGGCGCGTCGGGGGCGGTGGGTGTGGCCGTGCTGCAGCTGGCGGCGCTGCGCGGCATCCACGTCATCGGGACGGCGGCGGAGAGTTCCTTCGAGCGGGTGCGTCACTTCGGCGGCGACCCCGTCGCGTACGGTCCGGGGCTGTTCGAGCGCGTGGTCGCGATCGCCGGTGACGTTCCGATCGTCGCGGCGCTGGATGCCGTGGGCACCGATGAGGCCGTCGACGTGTCGCTTGCGCTGGTCGCCGATCGCGACCGGATCGTGACGATCGTCACGCCGTCGCGGGCGAACGCCGATGGGTTCCGCTGGATCGCCGGCGCCCTTCCGGCAAGCGCCCGCTTCCGCGACGAGGCGCGCGCGGGCCTCGTCGCGGCGGCGAACGCCGGTACGCTCACCGTCCCCGTGGCGCGGACCTTCCCGCTCGAGGACGCCCCCGCCGCGCTCGCGCTGCTGGCCGAGGGACACCCCGGGGGAGCCCTGGCGCTCATCCCGTGAGTTTCGTCGAGCTCGTCGCGCAGGTGTACGCTGTCCCCGTGCGCGCGTTCGGCCTCCTTCTTAGCCGCCGCGACGAGACCTCGTTCTAGGGCCCTTCTCGTCGCGGAGCTTGTCATCGTCTGACACTCGGCCCGCACCATCTGACGAAGAGAAGCGAACCCCATGAAGAACATGCAGCAGCCTTCCGGCATGCCGACCCACAAGTACCGCCCGTTCCACGAGCAGATCCGCGTCGACCTGCCCGACCGCACCTGGCCCGATGCCCGCATCACGACGGCTCCGCGCTGGTGCGCCGTCGACCTGCGCGACGGCAATCAGGCCCTGATCGACCCGATGAGCCCCGAGCGCAAGCGCATCATGTTCGAGCTGCTCGTGGGCATGGGCTACAAGGAGATCGAGGTCGGCTTCCCCTCCGCGAGCCAGACCGACTTCGACTTCGTGCGCCAGCTGATCGAAGAGAACCTGATCCCCGACGATGTGACCATCCAGGTGCTGACGCAGGCGCGCGAGCACCTGATCGAGCGCACGTACGAGGCGATCGCCGGCGCGAAGCAGGCGATCGTGCACCTCTACAACTCCACGAGCGTGCTGCAGCGCGAGGTCGTCTTCCGCAGCGACAAGCAGGGCATCATCGACATCGCGCTGAACGGCGCACGCCTGTGCCGTGAGTTCGAGAAGCGCATCCCCGAGACCGCCGTGTACTACGAGTACTCACCCGAGTCCTACACCGGCACGGAGCTGGAGTTCGCGGTCGACATCTGCAACCAGGTGATCGAGATCTTCGAGCCGACCCCGGAGCGCAAGGTCATCATCAACCTGCCGGCGACCGTCGAGATGGCCACGCCCAACGTGTATGCCGACTCGATCGAGTGGATGGGCCGTCACCTCGCCCACCGCGAGAACGTCATCATCTCGCTGCACCCCCACAACGACCGCGGCACGGCCATCGCCGCCGCCGAGCTCGGCTACATGGCCGGAGCGGACCGCATCGAAGGCTGCCTGTTCGGAAACGGAGAGCGCACCGGCAACGTCGACCTGGTCGCCCTGGGCATCAACATGCTGACGCAGGGCATCGACCCGCAGATCGACTTCAGCGACATCGACCAGGTCAAGCGCACCGCCGAGTACTGCAATCAGCTGCCCGTGCCCGAGCGCAGCCCCTGGGCGGGCGACCTCGTGTTCACCGCGTTCAGCGGGTCGCACCAAGACGCGATCAAGAAGGGTTTCGAGTCGATGGAGGCGCGGGCCGCGGCATCCGGGGTCACCGTCGACGAGATCGAGTGGGCCGTGCCCTACCTGCCGATCGACCCGAAGGACCTCGGTCGCTCGTACGAGGCCGTCATCCGCGTCAACTCGCAGTCCGGCAAGGGCGGTGTCGCGTACCTGCTGAAGACGGATCACGCGCTGGATCTGCCCCGCAAACTCCAGATCGAATTCTCCGGCGTCGTGCAGGCCAAGACGGATGCCGAGGGCGGCGAGGTCTCCAGCGACCAGATCTGGGACATCTTCACCGACGAGTATCTGCCGGCGCGCAACGCGGACGAGAAGTGGGGCCGTTTCGAGCTGCTGTCCACGCGGACGCAGAGCGACATGTCCGGCGAGGTGTCGCTGGAGGTCACCCTCCGCGACGGCGAGGAGACGATCGCGACCCGTGGCGTCGGCAACGGTCCCGTCTCGGCGTTCCTGGAGATCGTGCGGACGCAGGGTTTCGACGTGACGCTCTACGACTACGTCGAGCACACGCTCAGCGCCGGCGGCGACGCGCAGGCCGCGTCTTACGTCGAACTGCAGGTCGACGGTGAGCGGCTGTGGGGCGTCGGTATCGACGGCGACATCTCGACAGCGTCGCTGAAGGCGATCGTCTCCTGCGTCAACCGCGCGATCCGCACGCGCGAGCGCTCCGGCTCGCTCGCCGCCGTCTGACGCCGCGTTTCGACTCGTCGCTGCGCTGCGCGCTCAACGACCGGGAGGCCTCTCGGCCCCGGTCGTTGAGCGCGCGCGGCGCGTCGAAACGCCTCAGGAGCGGATGATCGGGATCGCGCTGGTCTCGACGGCGACCTTGCGCCGGTACAGCGCACGCTGTTCGGGCAGCGAGATGTCGAAGATCACCGCGAGCAGTCGGATCACGGTCGTGACCACGACCGAGGCGATCGCCGCGGCCACCAGCGGCGCACCGACGGCGTGTGCGAACGCGAGCAACGCGCAGCCGACCGCGGCCGCGACGGCGTACAGCGATCCGACGTGCATGATCGCCACCGGCAGCCCCATGATCACGTCGCGAAGGATGCCGCCGCCCACCGCCGCGCAGACGCCGACGAACACCGCGGGTACCGGGGGAAGGCCGAGCGCCAGCGCTTTGGAGGTGCCGAAGGCGCCGAACAGGCCGATGACCACCGCGTCGAGGGCAACGATCACCGCGTTGAGGCGCTCGAAGATGTTGGCCAGCAGCATGCCGACCAGAGCCGCGCCGACGGCCGTGATCAGGTACCAGTCGCTCTTCAGCGTCGCGGGCTCGACGTTCAGCAGCAGGTCGCGGATGATGCCGCCGCCCATGCCCATCACGGTGCCGACGATGACGACGCCGAGCAGGTCGAGCCGGCGCTGTCCGACGAAGCCCGACGAGAACAGGGCGCCCTGTACACCGCCGAGGCCCACGGCGAGGAGGTCGGCCCAGAGGGGGATCACGAACAGCTGCTCCGTCACCTGACCATTGTCTCCAATGCCGCCCGATGTCGGCACCGGCGGGGATAATCGAGGGGTGCCCACCTACCGCGACGAGGTCGTGGTCCTGCGCACCCACAAGCTGGGTGAAGCGGACCGCATCGTGACCATGCTCAGCCGTCGCCACGGCAAGGTGCGCGCTGTCGCAAAGGGTGTGCGCCGCACGTCGTCGAAGTTCGGGGCCCGCCTCGAGCCGTTCATGGTCGCCGACGTCCAGCTCTACCAGGGGCGCTCGCTCGACATCGTGCAGCAGGCCGAGTCGCTCGGCTCCTACGGGGCCGCGATCGTGGCCGACTACGACCTCTACACGGCGGCGCATGCCATGGTCGAGACCGCCGACCGGCTGAACGAAGCCGAAGCCACCCCCCAGCAGTACCTGCTGCTCGTGGGAGGACTGCGTACCCTCGCCCAGGGCGGACGGGAGTCGCGTTCCGTACTCGACTCGTACCTGCTGCGCGCGATGTCGCTGTCGGGCTGGGCTCCCGTCCTCTTCGATTGCGCGCGATGCGGCGCGGCCGGCCCGCACGATTGGTTCGTCGCGCAGCTCGGCGGCGTCGTCTGCGGCGACTGCGCTCCGGCCGGCTCGGCGCGCCTTCGTCCGGAGACGGGTGCGCTGCTGCGCGCCCTCGTCGCGGGAGAATGGGATGTCGTGGATGCCGCGACCCACGCCGCCACCGCCTCGGCATCCGGCCTCGTCGCCGCCTACGCGCAGTGGCATCTCGAGCGCGGCATCCGTTCCCTGTCCCATGTGGAGAGCACCCGTTGAGCCCCAAGCCCTACACGCATCGCGATGCCGTGCCGTACCGCCCCCTCGATTGGACCGGCATCCATCCGCCGCGTTTTCCGAAGGGCGGTGTGCCGAACCACGTTGCGATCGTGATGGACGGCAACGGACGGTGGGCCAACCGCCGGGGACTGACACGAATCGAAGGACACCGGGCGGGCGAGGAGGTGCTCCTCGACGTCGTGGCCGGCGCGATCCAGGCGGGCGTGAAACACCTCAGCGTCTACGCCTTCTCGACCGAGAACTGGGCCCGCTCGCCCGAGGAAGTGCGCTTCCTCATGGGCTACAACCGCGACGTGCTGCACCGCCGCCGCGACCAGCTCAACGAATGGGGCGTCCGCATCCGGTGGGCCGGCCGCAAGCCGCGCCTGTGGGGATCGGTCATCAAGGAACTGCAGTACGCCGAGCAGCTCACCGCCGGCAACGACACGCTCACGCTGACGATGTGCATCAACTACGGCGGCCGTCACGAGATCGTCGACGCCATGCGGGCGATGGGCGAGCAGATCGCCGCCGGACGGCTGAAGCCGTCCGCGATCACGGAGAAGACGCTGCGCAGACATCTCTACGTGCCCGACATGCCCGACGTCGACCTCTTCCTGCGTTCCAGCGGCGAGCAGCGCACCTCCAACTTCCTGCTGTGGGAGTCCGCCTACGCAGAGATGGTGTTCCTCGACACGCTGTGGCCCGACTTCTCGCGTACCGACCTCTGGGGAGCGATCGAGCTGTACCTCGGACGCAGCCGCCGCTTCGGTGGGGCCGTCGACGCGCCGACGGCCGATTCCGCGGAATAGACCCGCGCACGAGAGAGGTTGCATCAGGCATGACAGACAAGATCACGATCGACGTGTGGAGTGACATCGCCTGCCCGTGGTGCTACATCGGCAAGCGCAACCTCGAGACCGGCCTCGCACAGACGGCGGCCGACCCCGACGCGCCGCAGGTCGAAGTGACCTTCCACTCCTTCGAGCTTTCGCCGGACACACCGGTCGACTTCGAGGGCGATGAGCTGGACTTCCTCGCCGGACACAAAGGGATGCCGCGCGAGCGCGTCCGCGAGATGCTCGACCAGGTCACCGGTGTGGCCGCCGGGTCGGGGCTGGAGTACCGCTTCGACCTGCTGCAGCACACCAACACGGTGAAGGCCCACGAACTGCTGCACTTCGCGAAGGCACAGGGCCGTCAGAACGAGATGGCCGAGCGGCTCATGTCGGCCTACTTCACCGAGGGCAAGCACGTCGGGCGCGTCGACGATCTCGTTGCCCTCGCCGCCGAGGTCGGCTTCGACGCCGATGAGGTGCGCGATGCCCTCGAGTCGAGCCGGCATCTCGCCGATGTGCGCGCCGACCAGGCGCAGGCGCAGGCCTACGGCATCCAAGGCGTGCCGTTCTTCGTGATCGACGGCAAGTACGGCGTCAGCGGCGCGCAGCCCGCCGATGCGTTCGCGCAGATCACCCGCCAGGTGTGGACGGAGAAGCAGGACGCCTGACGCCGGGTTCCACCCGGTCGTTGAGCGAGCGCAGCGAGTCGAAACGCCCGCACGCGGGGCTCAGGCGGGCAGGCTCGCCTCGATCGCGGCGATGACCTCGGGCGCGTCGGGCTTGGTCTGCGGCCGGAAGCGGTGCACCTCACCCGAGGGGGTCACGAGGAACTTCTCGAAGTTCCACATGACCGGCCCCTTCGCGCCCTCGACGTTCTTGGCCTTCTTGAGCGCCTTGTACAGCGGCGCCGCGTGGGAGCCGTTCACGCGGACCTTGTCCATGATCGGGAAGCTCACGCCCCAGGTCACCGAGCAGTACTCGAGGATCTCCTCCATCGAGCCGGGCTCCTGACCCATGAACTGATTGCAGGGGAACCCGATGACCTGCAGACCCCGCTCGCCGTAGGTGCGCTGCAGTTCCTCGAGCTGCTCATACTGGGGCGTCAGACCGCACTTCGATGCGACGTTGACAATGAGGACGGCGCGATCACCGAGCTCGGAAAGGGTGTGCTCAGCGCCCGTCGCGTCGGTGTAGGGGATCTCGCGGACATCCGCAGTCTGTGTCTCGGCCATGTTGTCCACGATACGACCGCCGATCGCCTCACCGGCGGCGCGAGTCTGGGAGAATGGACAGGATGTCCCTCTCCGTCTCCACCGGGCCCGCGCTGCGTATCGGTCCCATCGCGCTCGACGCGCCGGTGGTCCTCGCGCCGATGGCCGGAATCACCAATACGGCGTTCCGCCGGCTCTGCCGCGAGTACGGCGCAGGGCTCTACGTGTCCGAGATGATCACGACGCGCGCTCTCGTCGAACGCAACGCGACGACCATGCGACTCATCACGCACCACGAGTCCGAGACGCCGCGATCGATCCAGCTCTACGGCGTCGACCCGTCTACGACCGAGGCGGCCGTCCGCCTGCTCGTGGAGGAGGACCGCGCCGACCACATCGACCTCAACTTCGGCTGTCCCGTCCCGAAGGTGACCCGCAAGGGTGGGGGAGCGGCACTGCCCTGGAAGCTGGGTCTGTTCCGCGAGATCGTCACCCGCGCCGCACGCGCCGCCGGCGACGTGCCGCTCACGGTGAAGATGCGCAAGGGCATCGATTCCGACCACCTGACCTTCCTCGACGCAGGGCGTATCGCGGAGGATGCCGGTGTGGCTGCCGTGGCGTTGCACGCTCGGACGGCCGCCGAGTTCTACTCCGGCCAGGCCGACTGGGCGGCGATCGCCGAGCTCAAGCGGGCTGTGACCGGCATTCCGGTGCTCGGCAACGGCGACATCTGGTCGGCGGACGACGCCGCGCGGATGATGGCCGAGACCGGGTGCGACGGCGTCGTGGTCGGTCGTGGCTGCCTCGGGCGTCCCTGGCTGTTCGGCGATCTCGCCCGCGGTCTCGGCGGCCCCGCTGCCGCCACCGCAGCGCCCGTGGACGCGACACTCGGTTTCGTCGCCGCCGCCTTCCGGCGCCACGCGGAGCTGCTCGTCGAGTTCTTCGAGGACGAGGGCCGCGGATGCCGCGACATCCGCAAGCACGTCGCCTGGTACTTCAAAGGCTATCCGGTCGGCGGTGAGACGCGGGCACAGCTGGCGACCGTGTCGACCCTCGCCGAGATCGACGACCTGCTGGCGACGCTGGACCTCGACGCACCGTACCCCGGTGCAGCCGCCGAGGGCCAGCGCGGGCGTGCCGGCACGCCGAAACGGCCGGCGTTGCCCGACGGCTGGCTGCAGAGCCGCGAGATGACCGGCGACGCGGCACGCGCCCTCGCCGACGCGGAGGTCGACACCAGTGGCGGGTGACGCGAGCGGTGTGGGCATCGCCTCGGGCCGCCCCTCCGGATACGACGACCACGACGCCGAACGCTTCATCCCCGAGCGGCACCGCTCACAGCGCGACGGGTTCGCCCGTGACCGGGCCCGCGTGCTGCATTCCGCGGCCCTGCGCCGTCTCGCGGCGAAGACGCAGGTGCTCAGCCCCGCCAGCCCCGCCGACTTCGCCCGTAACCGTCTCACGCACTCGCTGGAGGTCGCGCAGGTCGGTCGGGAGCTGGCGATCGCGCTCGAGCTGTCGCCGGACGTGGTCGACACCGCGTGTCTGAGCCACGACATCGGGCATCCGCCGTTCGGCCACAACGGCGAACGCGCACTGAACGATTGGGCTGAGGACATCGGAGGGTTCGAGGGCAACGCCCAGACCCTCCGGATCCTCTCCCGCCTCGAACCGAAGGTGCTCGACGCCGAGGGTCGTAGCGCAGGGCTCAACCTGACCCGTGCGAGCCTCGACGCGACGTGCAAGTACCCCTGGACCGTCGAGCATGGCGTTCCCGACCCCGGCGGGCGCGAGAAGTTCGGCGTCTATCCCGAGGACGAGGCCGTCTTCCGTTGGATGCGACAGGGGGCGCCGGGTCGCGTCCGCTGCATCGAGGCGGAGGTCATGGACCTCTCCGATGACATCGCCTACTCGGTGCACGACTTCGAGGACGCCGTGCTCAACGGCTACCTGGATCCCGCGCGGCTCGCGGACGTGCGGGAGCACGAGGCGCTGCTGACCGCCATCCAGGCCTGGGTGGGCTTCGGATTCACCCGCGACGAGCTCGCGGACGCGCTGTACCGACTCACGCGGATTCCCGAGTGGCTGCCCGGCTTCGACGGGTCGCGCGCGGCGCTGGCGGGGCTCAAGAACCTGACCTCCGACCTCATCGGTCGCTTCGCACGCGCGGCGACGACGGCGACCCGGGAGCACTACTCGGCCCCCGTCCTCACCCGGTATCACGGACGCGTCATCGTGCCGCGCGTCATCGAGGCCGAGATGGCGGTGCTCAAGGGCATCATCGGAGCGTTCGTCGTGACGATCGACGGCCGGCGCGGCCTGTACAAGGAGCAGCGTCGGGTGCTCAAGCGTCTCGCAACGGCGCTGTGGGAACGCCCCGAGCACCTCGACCGCCTGCACGCGGAGGATTTCGCCGCGGCATCCACCGACACCGCGCGCAAGCGCGTGATCGTCGACCAGGTCGCGAGTTTCACCGACCGCTTCGCGATCGAATGGCACGCGCGTCTGATCGGGCCCGTCGATCTCCGCGAGCTCGGCTTGCGCTCCGGCGACGGCCGCACGATCGCCCCCAGCGGCTTCGCTCTTCCCGAGCCGCTCGCCGGGCTGTGGCCGGCGGAGGGTCACTGATGGCACGGATCCGGCAATCCGACGTCGACGAGGTGAAAGCCCGCACCAACATCGGTGACATCGTCGGCGAGCGGGTCGCCCTCAAGTCAGCCGGCGTCGGATCGCTGAAGGGCCTGTGCCCGTTCCATGACGAACGAAGCCCGAGCTTCCACGTGCGCCCGCAGGTCGGCTACTACCACTGCTTCGGGTGCGGCGAGTCGGGCGACGTCTACTCGTTCCTGCGGGCGATGGACCATCTCTCCTTCACCGAAGCGGTCGAGCGCCTCGCGGCGCGCATCGGATACACGCTGCACTACGAGGACGGCGGAGCGGCCCCCGAGACGAGCGGGCGCACGCGGTTGTACCAGGCGAACGCGGCCGCCGCCGAGTGGTTCCGCGGCCAGCTCTCATCGCCGGAGGCCGACGCCGGGCGGCGTTTCCTCGGTGAGCGCGGATTCGACGCCGGCGCCGCGGCGCACTTCGGCGTGGGGTACGCGCCGAAGGGCTGGGACCACCTGCGCGACGCGATGCGCGCCCAGGGATTCAGCGATGAGGAGCTGTCGGCCGCGGGACTCGTGTCGCAGGGTCAGCGCGGCGTCTACGACCGCTTCCGGGGACGCGTCGTCTGGCCCATCCGCGACGTCACCGGACAGACCATCGGCTTCGGCGCACGACGCCTGTACGAGGACGACAAGGGCCCGAAGTACCTCAACACCCCCGAGACCACGATCTACAAGAAGGCGCAGGTGCTCTACGGCCTGGACCTCGCGAAGAAGGACGTGTCGCGCTCGCACCGCGTCGTCGTCGTCGAGGGCTACACCGACGTCATGGCGTGTCATCTCGCCGGCGTCACGACGGCGGTGGCCACCTGTGGCACCGCCTTCGGCTCGGATCACATCACCGTGCTGCGCCGCGTCATGGGCGACGACACGGCGGCGGGCGAGGTCGTGTTCACCTTCGACCCGGATGCCGCGGGCCAGAAAGCGGCGCTGCGCGCCTTCGCCGATGCCAAGCGCTTCAACGCGCAGACCTACGTCGCCACCGGTCCCCAGGGATTGGACCCGTGCGATCTGCGGTTGGAACGCGGGGATGCGGCGGTGCGTGCCATGCTCGACACCAAGGTGCCGATGTTCGAGTTCGTCATCGATCAGCGTCTTTCGGGCTTCGACCTCGCGAGCGTCGAGGGTCGCGTCGGGGCGTTGCGGGCCGCTGCACCCGTCGTGGGGGAGCTGCGCGACCCGCTGCTGCAGCCGGAGTACACGCGAGTGCTGGCCCGCCGCCTCGGCATGGACACCGAGGGCGTCCGCCGTGAGGTCGACCGCGCCGCGCGAGACAGCGCACGCCGAGAGGGCGACGCACACCGCCCCACGTCGACCGCGTCCGCGAACTCCTCGAGCTCCGACGGGACCGCGCCCACACCCGTGGTCGACGAACCCGCACTCCGGATGAACCTGCGCACACTCCCACGCACCGCCGACGCAACGCTCGAGCGCGACGCCCTCATGGGTGTGCTGCAGTACGGTCACCTCGTCGACGGCGAGGAGGTGGATGCCGCCCTCGCGCTGCCCATGCAGATTCCCGCCCTCGACGCGGTGCGCCAGTCCCTCCTGGCGCAGGGCGACCGCAGACGCATCGGCTGGGCGTCGACGGCGGTGGAGTCCGTGCGCGAACCGTATCGCTCGCTCGCAGTGGAACTGCTGACCGCGGACTTCCCCGCACTGACCGAGGCGGAGGCAGCGGCCTATACGCGCGGGCTGGCCCGCAAGCTGCGCCTGCGCGCGGTCGACCGGGAGAAGAACGAGTTGCTCGGCACGATCCAGCGGCTTCCCCCCGATTCGGAGCAGGGTCGGGCGGTGCGGCTGGCGCTGCGCGAGCTGGATGCGCGCCGGCGCGCTCTGACCGAGGCTCCGCTCTGACCGGGTGGCGCGGCCGCACGCGCACGGGCGCGGTGGCGCGCGCGGGCGAGAGCAGGCAGGATGAGCGCATGCCGCGTCGTGCCCCCACCGACAATCCTGCCGCTCTTCGCTGCGACGACCTGTCGATCGCGCGCGCCGGAGTGCGCGTCGTCGACGGAGTCAGCTTCCGGGTCGACCCGGGCCGCGCGCTGGCGGTGATGGGCACGACCGGATCAGGCAAGTCCACGCTTGCGGCCCTGCTCGCCGGCGCGGACGACGACTCGCTCGCGGTCGTCGGCGGCGACGCCTGGGTCGACGGCACGGCCATCCGGCGCAGGGGACGCGCTGCACGCGTGCGCGCCTACTACACCGGGTATGTCCCGCAGCGCGCAGGAGCCGGGCTTCCGGCACGGCTGACCGTCGGAGACGTCATCGGCGAGCCGATCACGAGCCGAGATCGCCGCGTCAATCAGCGAGCCTTGGCCGTCCGGGTCGCCGGGCTGCTGGACGAGTTCGAGCTTCCCCTCGGGGCGGCCACCCGGTACCCCTACGAGCTGAGTTCAGGGATGCGACAGCGCGTCGCGATCGCGCGCGCACTCGTGCTGCAACCACGGGTCTTCATCGGCGACGACCCGTACGCCAACCTCGACGTCGAGGTGAGACAAGCCGCGCGCGATGCGCTGCTGCGTCGGCGCGACGAGGACGGCATGGCGATCCTGATGGTCACCAACGACGCCGAGGCCGTGCGGGAGTTGGACGGCGATGTGCTGGTGCTGCGGGCCGGCCTGCCCGTGGGGTACGGGCACGGCACGACCGATCTGCTGTGGACGCCCGACGGCGGCACCCGCATGGTCTCGTGAAAACGTGCCACGTGTCACGAGCACACCTCGACGTTTGCTAATATGGACGGGTTGCCCGCTCGCGGGTGATTGATCCTCGGTAGCTCAATTGGCAGAGCAGCCGGCTGTTAACCGGCAGGTTCTTGGTTCGAGTCCAAGCCGGGGAGCGAACGGCCCCAGACTCCACTCTGGGGCCGTTTTCGTTGCCCGGCGCGAGGCTTCAGACTGGACAGCTCGTACAGCGTCGATCGAAGATCAGGCGTCGAGATCGTCGATTCCCGGCGTCCAGGACGCCCCAGGACGACCCCAGCCGCGCTTGCGGGCGATCTTCTGGACGGTCTTCCAGTCACCGTCGTCCAGGCGGTCCACATACAGGATGCCGTCGAGGTGGTCGAACTCGTGCTGCATGATGCGCGCGCGCCAGCCATCGACCTGGATGCGGATCGGCTCACCGTCGAGATCGATGCCGGTGACCAGAACCTCATCGGAGCGGCGCAACGCGAAGCGCTCGCCCGGGAACGACAGGCACCCCTCCGACTCGTCGTCCGGGTCGGGTGCCCCGGGCACCGACGGACGCATCCACAGTTCGGGGTTGAGGATGACTCCGCGCCAGGGCTGCCCGTCATCGTCTTGGTAGCTGTACGTGTAGATGCGCAGGCCCACCCCTACCTGGGGGGCCGCGAGACCGACGCCGGGGGCGGCATCCATCGTCTCGAACATGTCTGCGACGAGTGTGCGGATCTCATCGGTGATTTCGGAGACCGGGTCGGCGGGGGAGTGCAGGACGGGATCGCCCATGATGCGAATCGGAAGAACAGCCACGTCCTGAGCCTATCGAGCACACCTGGCGGTTAGTGTCGAGGGGTGCATGCCGCCCTCAACGACCTCGGAGACGTGACCGACAAACTCGTCGGCGTCTTCGCGGACCCCGGCATCCTCATCGGCATTCCGCTCGCGCTGCTGGGCGCGGTCTTCATGTCCTTCGGCGCACAGTATCAGCACCGCGGCGTACAGAAGGTCGAGAGACTCACGTCCACCGCCGGCGGCACCGGTCTCACCGGCGGACAGATCTGGAACCTGCTGCGCCGACCGTCATGGGTGGCCGGCACGGTGATGCTGGGACTGGCCATCGTGTGCCAGCTGACGGCACTGTCGTTCGCCCCCCTCATCCTGGTGCAGCCTCTCGGCGCGGTCTCGTTGGTCATCACGACGCTGCTCAACGCCCGAATCAGCGGCCTCAAGCCGACGCGGCGCTCACTGACCGCCATCGGCCTCTGCGTCGCCGGCATCTTCGTGTTCGTCACCATCGCCGCCCTGTATGCGACCGAGACGCCGATCAGCGACGGGCAGCTGATCACCGTTCTTCTGATCCTCGCCGGCGTCGCCATCGTCCTGACGGCGCTGTGGCTGTGGCTGCGCACCCGTATCGGCGCCCTGTTCTACATCGTCGCCGCCGGCATCATGTACGGCTTCGTCGCGACGCTCGCGAAGGTCGTGCTCAGCCGCATCCGCACCGGCGATTTCGAGTGGCTCACGATCGTCTGCATCGCCGCACTGCTGACCGGCACCGCGATCGGCGCCTACTTCGTGCAGACCGCGTACGCGTCCGGCCCGCCCGACCTGGTGATCGCCGGCCTGACCGTCATCGACCCGATCGTCGCCATCGTCATCGGCCTGGCGGTGCTGCGCGAGGCCGACGGTGCCCCCCTCTGGGCGTACGGCGGCTTCGTCGTCGCAGGCGCGCTGGCCGTGAGCGGCGTCTTCCAGCTGGCCCGTCACCACCCTCAGGTCATCAGCGACAGCCAGGAGATTCCGATCACCCGCGGCAGCACCGACGCGCTGTCTCCCGGGTCTCAGCGCCTGACGGATGCCGTCGCGAAGGTGTGGCCGGAGCCTCCCGTGCGCGATCGGGACGACCCGCGCCCCCGCTAGACTTCCCGGGACAGGGGGCGGTGGCCAAGCTGGTCAAGGCAGCGGGCTCATAACCCGACGATCGTGGGTTCAAGTCCCACCCGCCCTACCAATGACACGGTTGTGATTCCGCGTCGTTATCGGCCATAATGGGCCCACAACCACATAGGCGCCACGCATCCGACACTCAGGTCGTAGGGGAAGACGTACCTGAAGAAACGGAGAATCGCGATGGCGACCACGTCGACCCCACAGGCGCGCGGAGTGATCTACATCCACTCCGCGCCACGTGCGCTGTGCCCCCACCTCGAGTGGGCAGTGGGGCGCGCTCTCGGGCGCGCGGTGAGCTTCGAATGGGCAGACCAGCCCGTTCTCGCCGGCAGCCGCCGCGCCGAGTTCTATTGGGAGGGCCCCGCCGGCACCGGCGCCGCCCTTGCGACCGCGATCCGGGGATGGGAGCATCTGCGGTTCGAGGTGAGCGAAGACCCCACTCCGCGCTCGGACGGCGGGCGGTGGATGCACACGCCGGACCTCGGCATCCACTATGCCCAGACCGACGCGGCAGGAAACGTCGTGATCGGAGAGGATCGCATCCGCTACGCGATGGAGATCGCCGCCGGCGATCCCTACGACCTCCAGCGCGAGCTGCAGGTCGCGCTGGGCTCCACGTGGGACGAAGAGCTCGAGCCGTTCCGCCACGCCAGCGACGACGCTTCCGTCGTGTGGCTGCACAAGGTGGGCTGAGGCCCACCACCTCGACCTCAGACGGGTCGAGGCGCCAGTACCGGCTTCGGACGGCTTCCCGGAGACCGAGACCGCGCATCCCCGTCTGACACGAAAGACGCCCCCGCCATCCTCACGGATGCGGGGGCGTCTTCACGCGCGCGTTGCTCAGACCGAGGCGAAGGCGGCGACGGCGTTGTGTCCGCCGAAGCCGAAAGAGTTGCTGATCGCGAGCTGCGGACCGTCGCCGAGGGGAGTCGGCGCACCCGAGAGACGGAACGGGACAGCGGGGTCCTGCTCGGTCATGTTGATCGTCGGGGGCGCGACGCGATCGCGGATGGCCAGAATCGTGAAGATGGCCTCCAGAGCGCCGGTGCCGCCGAGGAGATGACCGGTCGAGGCCTTCGTCGCCGAGACCGGGATCTCGTCGATGCGGTCTCCGAACACGCTCTTCAACGCGACGTACTCGTTCGGGTCTCCGACCGGCGTCGACGTGGCGTGGGCGTTGATGTGGGTCACGTCGTCCGGGGACGCATCGGCCATGGCCAGCGCGAGGTTCACCGCACGCGCGGCACCGGTGCCCTCGGGGTCGTTCGCCGTGATGTGGTACGAGTCGGCCGTGACACCGCCGCCGACGACGACCGCGTAGATCTTCGCGCCGCGCGCCTTGGCGTGCTCCTCGGTCTCGAGGATCAGCACACCGGCGCCCTCGCCCATGACGAACCCGTCGCGGTCGATGCTGCCCGGACGCGATGCCGTCTCGGGGGAGTCATTGCGCTTGGACAAGGCCTGCATCGAGGAGAAGGACGCGATGGTGACGGGATGGATCACCGATTCGGTGCCTCCCGCGATCACCACGTCGGCGAGGCCGTCACGCAGGTGCTCGATGGCGTTGACGATCGACTCCGTGCTGGAGGCACACGCACTGGCGACCGTGCGCGCATAGGCGCGCGCACCGAAGTGCAGCGACAGGTTGCCCGCAGCAGCGTTGGGCATGAGCATCGGAACCGTCATCGGGAGCACCCGACGCGGGCCCTTCTCGCGAAGGGTGTCCCACGCGTCCAGGAGGGTCCACAGGCCGCCGATGCCGGTCGCGAAATCGACGCCGAGCCGCTCCGGGTCGACCTCCGGACTCCCGGCATCCGCCCACGCTTCCATCGCCGCGACGAGCGCGAACTGCGACGACGGGTCGAGGCGCTTGGCGATCGGACGCTCGAGCACGGTGTCGGGACGCACCGCAGCCTGGGCCGCGAACGTGACGGGCAGGTTGTACTGCTCGACCCAGTCGTACTCGAGGGTGCGGGCGCCGGATGCGCCACCCAGCAGCGCGGACCAGCTCTCCGGCGCGGTCCCGCCGATGGGACTGGATGCGCCGATGCCGGTGACGACGATTCGGGGAATGCTCATGGTCTCCTCGGATGCTCCGGTGGGGGCACGACGGCCCCCACCGGGGTGCAGGTGGCGAGGCCTGAGGTCAGGCCTGGTTGGTGGTGATGAAGGTGACGGCGTCGCCGACGGTCTTGAGGTTCTTGACCTCTTCGTCGGGGATGGTCACGCCGAACTTCTCCTCGGCGTTGACGACGATCGTCATCATCGAGATCGAGTCGATGTCGAGGTCGTCCGTGAACGACTTCTCCAGCGCGACCTCGTCCGCCGAGATGCCGGTCTCGTCAGTGATGAGCTCGGCGAGTCCTGCGAGGACCTCGTCGTTGCTGAATGCCATGGGATTCTCCTTGTTTATCGGGGTGTCACGGGCCCTGCGGGGCCGACGTTCAGTCTAGGTGCGGCGACCGCCGCGACCGGGTATCTCGGGCCGTCAGGGAAGGACGACGACCTGTGCGCCGAAGACCAGTCCCGCGCCGAAACCGATCTGCAGTGCGAGGCCGCCCGACAGCTCCGGGTGCTCGGCGAGCAGGCGGTGCGTGGCGAGGGGGATGGATGCCGCTGAGGTGTTGCCGGTGGTCTCGATGTCACGGCCGATCACGACGGTGTCGGGAAGCTTCAGCTGCTTGGCGAACTCGTCGATGATGCGCATGTTGGCCTGGTGGGGCACGAACGCCGCGAGATCCGACGGCTGCACACCGGCTTCCTCGAGAGCTTGACGCGCGACCTTGACCATTTCCCACACGGCCCATCGGAAGACCGTCGGCCCCTCCTGGCGCAGCGTCGGCCAGGGTGCCTTTCCGTCGCGGAACTCCGTGAGCGTGTGGTTCATCCCCACGGCATCCGCCTTCGACCCGTCAGATCCCCAGACCGTGGGTCCGATGCCCGGGAAATCGCTGGGGCCGACGACGACGGCGCCGGCACCGTCACCGAGCAGGAAGGAGATGGAGCGGTCGGTGGGGTCCACGACGTCGCTGAGCTTCTCAGCGCCCACGACGACGGCATAGTGCGCCGCGCCCGCACGGATGAGAGCGTCCGCCTGGGCGACACCGTACGCGAAGCCCGCGCAGGCGGCATTGAGGTCGTACGCGGCCGCGGGGTTGGCGCCGATGCGGTCGGCGACGATCGCCGATACCGAGGGTGTCTGCTTCGGGTTGGAGATCGTGGCGACGATCACGGCGTCGACGAGCGACGGGTCGATTCCCGCGCCGGCGATCGCCTCGGCGGCGGCATCGGCGGCCAGATCGATCGCCGTGGTCGCCGCGTCGGCTCGCACCCGCGTGATGATGCCGGTGCGCTGGCGGATCCACTCGTCGCTGGAGTCGATGGGGCCGACGAGGTCGTCGTTGGGAACCGCGTTCTCGCCGCGGGCCGCGCCGTACGCGTAGATGCGGGTGTGAGCCGGTCCCGTCGACTGGACGAGAGTGGGTCGGGTGGGCGCGTCGGTCACGCGTCGCCTCCTGTCAGCAGGGCGGCGGCTGCCGCGAGGTCGTCGGGTGTCTTCACGGCCACCGTGGGCACACCGCGCAGGGCGCGCTTGGCGAGTCCGGTCAGGGTTCCGGCCGGCGCGAGCTCGATGATGCCGGTGACGCCCGCATCCGCGAAGGATTCCATGCACAGATCCCAGCGGACGGGAGAGGAGACCTGCGCGACGAGCAGGTCGAGCGCCTCGCGACCGGAGGCCACACGGGCACCGTCACGGTTCGTCCAGAGGGCGAGCGCCGGGTCGGATGCCGCGACCTCCGCGGCCGCCGTGCGCAGCGTGGCCACCGCCGGTGCCATGTAAGAGGTGTGGAACGCGCCGGCTACCTGCAGCGGAATCACACGGCTGCCCGCGACGGGGTGAGCGGTGAGCTCTGCGAGGGCGTCCTGCGCGCCTGCGGCGACGATCTGGCCGGCGCCGTTGTGATTGGCGGGGGTGAGCCCCAGCTCGTCGAGAAGCGCGAGCACGCCGTCGCGGTCGCCGCCGAGGATCGCACTCATTCCGGTCTGCTCCTGCGCGGCCGCATCGGCCATGGTCCGACCACGCAGCCCGACCAGACGCATGCCGTCGTCCTCACTGACGACGCCGGCGGCGACCAGGGCAGCGACCTCGCCGACCGAATGACCGGCGACGCCGGCAGGCGCGGCGCCCGCGGCATCCTGGAGAGCAGCGTAGGAAAGCAGGCTCGCCGCCACGATCAAGGGCTGGGCGACCGCCGTGTCACGGATGCGTTCGGCATCCCACTCGGTGCCGGCGGCCACGAGGTCCACCTGCGCAGCCTCGGCGTAGCGCTCGAGCCGCTCGCGGGCGCCCTCGAGCTCGAGCCAGGGTGTCAGGAACCCCGGGGTCTGCGACCCCTGCCCGGGGAAGACGGTGATGATCACGTGCCTATCCTTCCAAGTTCTTCGCCGCCGCGCTGGCGACGACGTCACAACAAACGCGAAGTGCTTTGTCTGAGATCGACAAGCGTGACGGTGTCAATCGGCGCGCACCGACCGTCGCGCGGCGCTACCGCGCCGTCGCGTCGCCTCCGTGCCGATCGAGCCGATGATGAGAGCCGTCTGCAAAATGAGGGCCTCTCGCGGGCCTGTCGCATCCCATCCGATGACATCCGAGACCCGCTTGAGCCGGTAGCGCACCGTGTTCGGATGGACGAACAGCTCACGGGCGGTCGCCTCGAGGGAGCGACCGTTGTCGAGATAACTCCACAGGGTGGCCACCAGATCGGCCGAGTGCGCCTGCAGAGGTCGGTAGATGCGCTCGACGAGCGTCGCCTTGGCCATCGCGTCGCCGGCAAGGGCGCGTTCGGGCAGAAGGTCGTCGGCTTCGACCGGACGGGGGGCGTGGCGCCAGGCGCCGGCCACGGCGAAGCCCGCCAACGCGGCGCGGGCACTCAGCCCGGCATCCACCAATGCGGGCACGGTCGGCCCGAGCACGAGATGGCCGGGACCGAAGCCCGGCTCCAGGCGCAGGGCGATCTCGGTGAACGGCAGCTCTTCGGCGACGGGCTCACGTCCGGGCAGCACGGCGCGTCCGATCACGAGCACGAGGCGAGATCCCTGCACGCCGATCAGGACATCGACGCCCAGCTTGCGCGCCACACGACGCAGATGATCGACGTCCAGCTGCGGCGGAGAGGTGCCGACGAGGACGGCGACCTCGCCGTGACCATGCCACCCGAGGGCGGCGATGCGGCTGGGAAGCTCCTCGTCCGCTTCGCCGGTGAGGATGGAGTCGACGACCAGAGCTTCCAGGCGCGCATCCCAGAGCCCGCGAGCCTCCGCTGCACGTGCGTACACGTCGGCCGATGCGAAGGCGACCTCGCGCGAGAAGAGCAGGATGCTCTCGCGGAGGTCCTCCGCCTTTCCGGCGACACGCTCTTCCGTGACGGCCACGGTCACGCGGATGAGCTGGAGCGTCTGAGTGAGGCTGACGCTGCGCAGCAGCTCACGCGGAGCGGCGGCGAAGATGTCCGCCGCGATCCAGGGCGTCGAACCCGGGTCCTCGTACCACTGGATGAACGACGCGATGCCCGCCTGCGCCACCAGGCCCACCGCCGAGCGGCGGGCCGGCGGCATGTCGGCGTACCAGGGCAGCGACTCTTCGAGCCGCTTGATGGTCGCCGTGGCCAGGTCTCCGGAGATCCGGCGGAGCCACGCGAGTGTCTCCGCCTTCTCCTGAGGGGTGGGGCGGGCGGGCATCAAATCGATCAGCTTTCGCCGCCGGCGTTCCCGCTCGTTCCGGCCGTCACATCGTGCAGGCGGTACTTCTCGATCGCCTGTGCCGACAGTGCTCGGTCGACGAGCCCTTCGTCGGCCAGCGCCTGCAGGGCGCGGACGACGATGGACGGTCCGTCGATCTTGAAGAACCGACGCGCGGCGGCCCGGGTGTCGGAGAAGCCGAAGCCGTCCGCACCGAGCGTGACGTAGCGGCGGGGAACCCACTCGCGAATCTGGTCCTGGACCGCGTGCATGTAGTCGCTCACGCCCAGGACGGGGCCTGCGGTGTCGCGAAGCTTCTCCGTGAGGTACGCCGTGCGCGGCTCGGCGAGCGGGTTCAGGAAGTTGTGCTCGTCGGCGGCGAGTCCGTCGCGGCGCAGCTCCGTCCAGCTCGTGACCGACCACACATCGGCAGCCACTCCCCAGTCCTCGCGCAGCAGCTGCTGCGCCTCGAGCACCCACGGCACGCCCACGCCGGACGCGAGCAGCTGCACGCGGTGTCCGTCGCCGGAGGCCTCCGAGATGCGGTGGATGCCGCGGACGATCCCCTCGACGTCGACGCCCTCGGGCTCGGCCGGCTGCACCAGCGGCTCGTTGTAGAGGGTGACGTAGTACATGACGTTCGGGTCGGGGTGGTTGCCGCCGTACATCCGGTCCAGGCCGGAGCGGACGATGTGGGCGATCTCGTACCCGTACGCGGGGTCGTACGACACCGTTGCCGGGTTCGTCGACGCGAGCAGGTGGGAGTGGCCGTCGGCGTGCTGAAGACCCTCACCGGTCAGCGTCGTGCGGCCGGCGGTGGCACCCATGATGAATCCGCGCGCCATCTGGTCGGCGGCGGCCCACTGGGCGTCGCCGGTGCGCTGGAAGCCGAACATCGAGTAGAAGATGTAGACCGGGATCAACGGCTCGCCGTGCGTGGCATACGAGGTGCCCGTGCCGGTGAACGCCGCCACCGCTCCGGCCTCGTTGATGCCGACGTGCATGATCTGGCCCTGCGGGCTCTCCTTGTAGGCGAGCAGCAGCTCCCGGTCGACCGACGTGTAGTTCTGACCGTTCGGGTTGTAGATCTTGGCGGTCGGGAAGAAGGCGTCCAAACCGAACGTGCGCGCCTCGTCGGGGATGATCGGCACGATGCGGTTGCCGAAGTCCTTCGATCGCAGCAGGTCCTTCAGCAGACGCACGAACGCCATGGTCGTGGCGACCTCCTGCGTTCCGGATCCCTTCTTCGGCAGTGCGTACGCGCTGTCGTCCGGGAGGCTGATCGGAACGTGGTGGGTGCGACGCTCGGGCAGGAACCCGCCGAGCGCGCGCCGCTTCTCGACCATGTACTGGATGGTCTCGTCTTCCATACCGGGGTGGAAGTAGGGAGGGGCGTACGGGTTCTCCTCGAGCTGGGCGTCGGAGACGGGGATGCGCATCGAGTCACGGAAGTGCTTGAGGTCGTCGAGCGTCATCTTCTTCATCTGGTGCGTCGCATTGCGCCCCTCGAAGTGATGACCGAGGCCGTAGCCCTTGATGGTCTTGGCGAGGATGACCGTCGGCTGGCCCTTGTGCTCCGTCGCCGCCTTGTAGGCCGCATAGAGCTTCTGGTAATCGAGTCCGCCACGGCGGAGCTTTCCCCAGATGTCCTCGTCGGACCAGTCGGTGACCATCGCCGCGGTGCGCTCATCACGACCGAAGAAGTGGTCGCGGATGAACTTGCCGTCCTCGGCGCGGTAGGTCTGGAAGTCACCGTCGGGGGTGGTGTTCATGAGGCGAACGAGCGCGCCATCGGTGTCCACCTGCAACAGCTCGTCCCACCCGCGGCCCCAGACGACCTTGATGACGTTCCAGCCCGCGCCGCGGAAGAACGCCTCGAGCTCCTGGATGATCTTGCCGTTTCCGCGCACCGGGCCGTCGAGACGCTGCAGGTTGCAGTTCACGACGAACGTGAGGTTGTCCAGGCCCTCGTTGGCCGCGACCTGGAGCTGTCCGCGGCTCTCGACCTCGTCCATCTCACCGTCGCCGAGGAAGGCCCAGACGCGCGAGCCCGACAGGTCCTTGATGCCGCGGTTGGTCAGGTACTTGTTGGTCATCGCCTGATAGATCGCGTTGATCGGGCCGAGACCCATCGACACGGTCGGGAACTGCCAGTACTCCGGCATGAGGCGAGGGTGCGGGTAGGAGGGGATGCCGTCGGGCGCCTTCGACTTCTCCTGACGGAAGCCGTCGAGCTGATCGGCCGACAGTCGTCCTTCGAGGAACGAACGGGCGTAGATGCCGGGGGAGGCGTGACCCTGGATGAAGATCTGGTCACCGCCGTGGGGATCGTCCAGTCCCCGGAAGAAGTGGTTGAAGCCGACTTCGTACAGCGACGCGGACGACGCGTAGGTCGAGATGTGACCGCCGACGCCGATACCCGGACGCTGTGCGCGGTGCACCGTGAGTGCGGCGTTCCAGCGGATCCACCGGCGATACCGGCGCTCGAGCTCCTCGTCACCGGGGAACTCGGGCTCGTTCTCCGGAGCGATCGTGTTGATGTAGTCGGTCGTGGGCACCTGGGGAACGTTCAGCTGCAACTCGTGCGACTTGTTGAGCAGGCTGAGCATGATTTCGCGGCCACGCCCGGCGCCCTTGCTGTCGACGAGCTGCTGGAGCGATTCCTGCCACTCGTGCGTCTCTTCGGGGTCGCTGTCCTGCGGGCCCTGGGAGTACGGATCCTGATCGTTGACCGTCACGAGACACCTTTCTTCGTCTGGCAGATCATGCCAGGGACGGGGCTTCTGATACGCGTGGCTTTGTGCAGCGTCGACAACGCATCCTGGATCAGCCTAGTCACATCTCGATGGGGTGGATCGCGACCGCGGCGAGTGGGCCCTGCCGGGATCGAACCGACGACATCCACGGTGTAAACGTGGCGCTCTACCAGCTGAGCTAAAGGCCCTGACCTCGACAGTCTACGAGGTCGTGGCGCTCACCCGTCGCGGCCGACCACCTTCGGCTCCGCGGGATTGAGGTACAGATCACCATCCTTGCCGAGCCGCGAGTGGCGACGTGAGTACGCGAAGTAGACGACGAAGCCGATGACCAGCCAGACGAGGAATCGCAGCCACGTCTCCACGGTCAGGTTGAGCATCAGGTACACGCAGATGAGCGCCGCCAGGACCGGCAGCACCGGGCTCCACGGGACGCGGAAGCCGCGCGTGAGGTCGGGCCGGGTGCGGCGGAGCACGACCACTCCGACCGAGACGAGCACGAACGCCGAGAGCGTGCCGATGTTGACCATCTCCTCCAGCACGCCGACGGGGGTCAGCCCGGCCACGAGTGCGACGATGACGGTGACGATGATCGAAATGAGCCAGGGCGTTCGGCGGGTCGGGTGCACCTTCGCGAGGCGCTGGGGCAGCAGGCCGTCGCGCGACATCGCGAAGATGATGCGGGTCGCGCCGATGAGCAGCGTGAGCACGACGGTCGTCAGACCGGCCACCGCTCCAGCCGAGATCACCGTCGCCATCCACGTCTGCCCGTGGAAGGCGAAGGCGTTCGCGAGGGCGGCTGCCGGGTCGAGCTCGTCGAAGCGGACCATGCCCGTGACCACCAACGCCACCGCGCAGTACAGCAGTGTGCAGATCGCGAGCGAGGCGATGATGCCGATGGGGAGGTCACGCTGCGGGTTCTTCGTCTCCTCCGCCGTGGTGGCGACCACGTCGAACCCGATGTACGCGAAGAAGACGAGAGCTGCGCCGGCGAAGATGCCACCGACACCGAAGGCCATGGGCGCCGAGCCCGAGATGAACTGCAGCAGCGGCTGCATGAGACCCGTCGCCGCTTCGCGGGGCGCGGCATCCGGGACGAACGGCGCATAGTTCGCGGGGTTGATGAACATGATGCCCGCGACGATCACGAACAGGACGATGAAGAGCTTCACCCCGACCAGCACGAGGTTGACGCGCATCGACTCACGGATGCCGAGCGTCATGAGGGCGCCCAGCACGATGACCAGGACGATCGCCATCACGTCGACGGTGCCGCCGTAGCCGATCGCCGCGGGGAGTGGGATGCCGAGCTGCCCGAGGAGAACGCCGAGGTAGGCGCTCCAGCCCTGAGCCACGACACTCGCACCGAGGAACATCTCCAGGATGAGATCCCAGCCGATGATCCAGGCGAACAGCTCGCCGAGCGACGCGTAGGAGAAGGTGTACGCGGAGCCCGAGACCGGCACCGTGGAGGCGAACTCGGCGTAGCACATCGCCGCCAGGGCGCATGCGATCGCCGCGATGACGAAGCTGACGACGACGGCGGGGCCGGCCACCTCATGGGCGGCGCGACCGGTGAGCGTGAAGATGCCGGCGCCGATCACGACGCCGACGCCGAAGACGGTGAGATCGAGAGCCGACAGCGATTTGCGAAGCCGGAACTCGGGCTCCTCGGTGTCGGCGATGGAGCGCTCGATCGACTTCGTGCGCATCAGGCTCATGATGTCTCCTCTGCGAAAACGAACGACGCCCTCGCAGCGCCGCCGTCGGTGTGGTCATGCTAGTGCGGCGCGAGCGCGCACGGGACGGACTGTCCACGTGTCGCGGTAGGTTGGGACCGTGAAGTCCCGACCCGCAGACCAGCAGCTCCTGCTCGAACTCGCGAGCCTCGACGGTGCGATCCGCGCCGCCGAGCACGCCCGTCGCACTCCCGAGCAGGCGGGCCGCGTTCAGGAGCTGCTCGCTCGCCGTCAGAGCCTGTCGGCGGAACTGACGACACTCTTGGGACGACGTGACGACATCACCGCCGAACTCGCCCGCGTGGAGTCGGACGTCGCCGTGGTCGATGCGCGAGCGGCCCGCGACACCGAACGACTCGCGTCGTCGGCGAACGCGAAGGAGGCCCAGGGACTCGAGCACGAACTGGTCTCGCTCGCCAAGCGCAAGAGCGACCTCGAGGACGCTCAACTCGAACTGATGGAGCGACTCGAGACCGCCCAGAGCGCCGTGTCCGCACAGGAATCGACGATCGCCGCGGTGAACGAGGAAGGCACTCGCCTCAGCGCAGAGGCCAAGGAAGCCGTCGCGGCGGCCACCGCCCGAGGGGAGGCGGCGTCGCGTGACCGCGCGGCGGTCGCCGCGCGCGTGCCCGCCGACCTGCTGGCGATGTACGACCGTCTCGCCGCCCGCGGCGTCGGGGCCGGTCTGCTGCATCGAAAGACCTGCGAGGCGTGCCGCATGGTCCTCTCCGGAACTGACCTGCAGACGATACGACAGGCATCCGACGATGACATCGTGACCTGCCCGGAGTGCGGTGCGATCCTGGTGCGCACCGACGAATCGGGGTTGTGACGATCAGCAGCACGGCTGCGATCGCGCCGCGCTGGCGTCTCGTGGCGCGCGAGGGAGAGGACGTCGTCATCACGACGATCGACGCCGACCTCGACGTCACACACGTGCAACGCCGCCCGCGCGAAGGCTGGTGGGACGCCGATGACGCAGGCACCCGGTGGGTGTGGTCGGAGACGAACCGTTGGTATCCCGGCATCCTGGCGACACCGTCGCTGGTCGCGCGCTGTCACGATCTTCGCCTGGCCCACGCGATCCTCCGCCGCAGCGCGCTCGTCGCCGACGCCAATGCACTCCGGGCGGCGACGCAGTGGGATGTCGCCGGCACGGAAGAGGTGCAGCCGGTGACAGCACCGACCCTGTTCGACGTCGAGGGAACATCACCCACCGGCGTCCCGGATGATCCGGAGGAGGTGCTCGCCGAATTCCGCCGGCAGCAGCTGGCGATACGCGGCTCATCTAACGCCGCACGATTGCGCCTGCTCGTGGCTGCGGAATCCGCCGGCGCACTCTTGGCAGTCGAGATGCACAGCGCCGGACTGCCGTGGGATCGTCGGACGCACGAGCGCATCCTCGAGGAGACGCTCGGTACGCGACCGCCGCCGGGAGAGCAGCCCGAACGCGTGCGTGAGGCCGCGGCGCGAGTCCGTGCCGCGCTCCAAGACCCGACCGCCAACCTCGACTCGCAGCCCAAGCTGCTGCGCAGCCTTCATCGTGTCGGCATCAGCGCAGACTCGACGAGCCGGTGGGAGCTCGCGGAGTACGACCATCCCGCGATCGCGCCGCTGCTCGTCTACAAGAAGCTGACGCGGCTGATGAGCGCGAACGGCTGGGGGTGGCTCGACGAGTGGGCCCCGGACGGTCGGTTCCGTCCCGTGTACGTCCCCGGCGGCGTGGTCACCGGGAGGTGGGCATCGTCCGGGGGAGGAGCGCTGCAGATTCCGCGCCAACTGCGTCCCGCCGTACGCGCGGACCCCGGGTGGACACTCGTCGTCGCGGACGTGGCTCAGCTCGAGCCCCGGGTTCTCGCGGCGATGTCCTCGGACGAAGCACTGGCCGCCGCGGCGCGCGGACAGGACCTGTACGAGGGCATCGTCAACAGCGGTGTCGTCCACACGCGTCAGGAGGCGAAGATCGCCGTGCTGGGGGCGATGTATGGCGCGACGACGGGCGACAGCGGACGGCTGGTGCCTGCCCTGCGGCGCGCCTACCCCCGCGCCATGGGCCTCGTGGATGCCGCGGCGGCGACGGGGGAGCAGGGCGGTGTGGTATCGACCTGGCTCGGACGGACCAGCCCCCGGGCATCGGCGCACTGGCGCGACATCCAGGCCGCCGCAGCTCTGCCGGAGGCAGCCGAGACAGATCGCACCCGAGCACGTCGCGCCGCGCGCGATCGCGGGCGTTTCACCCGCAACTTCGTCGTGCAGGGCACCGCAGCCGAGTGGGCGCTCGCGTGGCTCGCCGACCTCCGTGGTCGGCTGGCGGCGCTCCCGTCGGTCGACGCGAACGATGCGGCGCGGAACTCTGCCGCCGTGTTCGAGAGGCGCCCGCACCTGGCGTTCTTCCTGCACGACGAGATCATCGTCCACACGCCTGTCGTCTACGCCGACGCCGTTGCAGACGCCGTGCGTCAGGCCGCCGACGGCGCGGCGCGGCTGCTGTTCGGCGGGTTCCCGATCGACTTCCCCCTCGATCTTCGTGTCGCGCAGGATGCGGCCAAGAGCTGACACCACCGCGGTGTCCTGCTCGCCCGAAGCGCTCAGCCGCACCCCGTGCGTGCTGCCTCGGCGACACCGACCTCGTTCATCATCGGGGTGTGAACGAGCGTGGGCCGCAGCTGCGCCCCGTTCTTCGCCACGAACGCGAACGTCAGCGTCTTCTGCTCACCGGGACGCAGTGTCACCCGTGCCAGCGAGGCGGCGGCGTCACTCCCGTCCGCGGCGGTCGCAGCGACGTGCGCACCGTCGAGCGTGACACCCGCGATGAACCACTCGCGGGGGACCATCACCGTCACGTCGGTCGTGATGTCTCCGGGAGCGGCAGGGTTGGCGGCGCCGGTCATCGACGCTGCGAAGGTGCGCGCCTCTGCCGGCGCCGCGCTCGTGAGGGTCACGGCCACCGTCACGTCGGCGGCGCCATCTGCCCGACAGTCCCGCACGGACGGCGCGAGATCAACGTGGAGGAACGTGTCCATCTTCCCCGTCGTCGCATCGTTGAAGTAGACGCCCACGGCATCCGGCCCCGCGTCCCGGAATCTCCCCAGCGTTCCCGAGAACGCTCCGTGGGCCACGGCGAGCTGTTCATCGCTGTGTGTGCTGAAGATCGAGATGCGTCCGTCGGCGATCGGCTTCGCGAATGCTCCCACCCAGCGGAAGGGGTCGATGGGGGAAGACGTGATCTGAGCGAAGAGCCGATCGAAAATGTCGCGCTGGACCGCCGTCTGCTCCGCGGGGGTCTTGTCGAGATACGGCGTGACGAGCACGTCACCGACTACATCCGCCGGATCGACGACCGTGCCGTTGGTGAGGGTGATCGGCCCCGTGATCGTGAGCATCGCGGTGAGGACCGCAGGGTCGATGGCGATCACGGCATCCGGAGCTGGACGGCCGATCGACTGCCACCAGGTCGACGCAAGCCGGGCGCTCAGGGCGAAGTCGGCGGTCATGGTCGCATTCATGACGAATCGCCCCGGAGCCTGGCCGTAGAGAGCGACGAGATGGGCGGGCAGCTCGGTGATCGGCGTCTCCCGATGCGGAAAGACACTCGAGTCGACCTGGTCGAGCACTTCGAGCCGATCGCCGTCGGCGCTCAGCAGGATGAACGAGCCCGTGATGCCTCCACCGGTGCGCACTTCGGCAGAGTTCTGCACCATCACCAGAATCGTTCGAGCCCCGTGCGCTCCCAGCATCGCCGGCATGATCTGCGCCACAGAGGCTGCCTCCGCCACCGTCGGCGCGGCCGCGGCGACCGCCGCGCGGATCCGCGCGGTCGCCGTCGCCACGGGCTCGACCAGATCGTCGGTCGACATTCCCGTCAGTGATTCGTCGACACGCGAGAAGACCGCAGCGAACTCGTCCAGCGGCTGCGCGGCCGCCGATACCGCCGACAGGTCGAGCCCGCCCTGCCCGTCGTGCGGCTGCGCCGCCTGGCGCAGCACCGGTTGGGCAGCGGCGGCCATGTCGCGGATGCTCTCCGCGACGATCCGCACCGCGGCGGTGTTGGCGCCGACGACCGGGACGGCCTCGGTGGCTCGCCAGATCGGGTCGGTCGTCAACTCGGCGGCGCGACGCGCGTGCTGTTCGGCGTCGGTCACGACGGCACTGAGCGCACCGGCGTCACCCGCGGCGATCGCTGAGCTCAGCCGCGGCTGCAGCGCCGCGACGTCATCGAGGTCGCCTTTCGCCATCCAACCGCGGATGCCGAGCCATGCGGCCCCGACCACGACGACGCCCACGGAGATCAGGAGGACGACCGCGACGCGCCGCCGGCGGGGACGCCGGCGG